>NZ_QAIU01000598.1:1654-4695 GCF_003061205.1 Pseudomonas sp. HMWF006 | reverse complement strand
AAGGCTTCGTCGCTTTTCATGCCGTGGGGAACGACATGGCTGGCCTCGTAAAGGGTCGGCGCGCCGGCCTCCCGACGAGCGGCCATCAGGTCGCGGGTGACTTCGGTCTGACCGTAGATCATCACGGTCTGGCCACCGGTCAACCCGTGCAGGTCGATGTGCACCTGACGCCCGTCCAGGGCCAGATCGAAGCCGCCGTGCACCAGCCCTTCGGCGTCCATCCGCTGACTTACACCGGCCTGACGCAACAGCTCTACCATGCCTTGTTCAAGCACGCCGGCGCGGATGCGACCGAGGACATAGTCGGGTGTCTGACGTTCGAGAATGAGGGTGTCGATGCCGGCGTTGTGCAGCAACTGGCCGAGGAGCAAACCGGACGGACCGGCACCAATGATGGCAACTTGGGTTTTCAGCGTTTTCATTGTTTTTATGACTCGCAAGCTTCACGCGGCCAAAGCCGGTGAATGATTTTTATGGATCGAGTGCTTGCATTTTTCCCTTGCGGGTCTGTCAATTGAAGGTGAAAACTGAGCCGATATCTGTACATTCTGCCAATCGGTGCGATTATCGCCCAAAAACCTGAGGCCTGGATTGAAGTGATGAACACGCCTGACCTGCCTTCGATTCCGGTGTTCAAGCTCTACGGTGAAAGCCTGGACTGGCCGACCCCTGACTTGCTGCACTGTGAAACCATTTCTTCCCGCAGCCGCGAACACCAATGGGAAATCAAACCCCACCGCCACGCCGATCTGTGCCAGTTACTCTTCGTCTTCAAAGGTCAGGCAGAGCTTGAAATCGAAGGTCAGCGCACGCAACTCGAAACTCCGGCGATTCAAGTCCTGCCGCCGCTGTCGGTGCATGGCTTCCGTTTTTCCGAGGACGTGGAAGGCTTCATCGTTACCCTCGCCACGCCGCTGATCAACCATCTGCAGGCGCAGCTGGGCGAGTCGGTGCACGCCCTGGCCCAGACGCAAAGCTATCCGGCGGGCAAGGACGGCGAGTACCTGAACAGTCTGTTTTCAGCGTTGCAGGCCGAGTACAACGGCCATCAGCCGGCGCGGGAAATGCTCATGCATTCGCTGGTCAGCGTGATTATGGTCTGGGTCAGCCGTCAGGCTATCGTGCGACACAACGCCAGTCAGCGGCCGCAACGCCAGCGCGAATACCTCAATGGCTTTATTCAATTGGTGGAAGAGACCTACCGCCAGCATGTGAAGGTCGAGGATCTGGCCCATCGTCTGGGCATTTCCGTCTCGCATCTCAACGGCACCTGCCGGGAACTGGCCGGGCAACCGGCGCTGCAGATCATGCACGAACGCCAGTTGCTGGAAGCCAAGCGCTTGCTCACCTACACCAGCATGACCATTTACGAGATGTCGGAGTTGCTGGGGTTTTCCGATCCGACCAACTTCACACGCCTGTTCCGGCGCCGGGTGGGAATCTCGCCAAAGGCGTTTCGCGACCGTCTGAAGGCCGAGCAATAAACGCCTGAACGCCACGAACCCTGTGGGAGCTGGCTGGCCAGCGATAGGGGTGGTCCAGCCGTCTCAATGCTGAATGTCAATCCGCAATCGCTGGCAGGCCAGCTCCCACCGGATTGACTCCAGTTCAGGTCAATCAGCGCAACGCATTGAGCGTCGCGTTATGCGGAATGCAGCGTTCGAAATTACAGCTCGCGTAATCACGGGGCAGCTGCCGCATTTGCTCGACCCGCCAGGCCGCTGTGCCGTACAGCGCCAGCGTGGCGGCGCAGGTGATGAAAATCGCGAAGTACCTTCTTGTTTTGATGTTCATGGCAATGACCTCTGAACGCATACCCTGCGGTATTACTTTCAGCATAGGTCAGGTAGAAGCAGCTGCAAGCGTCGAGCGGCACGCGCCAAGATGAATGGCGGCGCAGCTAGCGTGTAGCTTGTGGCTTGACGCTGGAAACCGCTTCATCCCAAGCCGGGTTTTCGGGGAATCGCTGCACCAGAAAATCCAGCATGCTGCGCAGCGCCGCCGGCATGTGCTTGCGCGAGGCGTACACCGCGTAAATGTTCATCTGCCGTGGTTCGGCATGGGGCAACAGGCGCACCAGCTCACCGCTGTGAATATGCACCCCGGCCTGATAGGTCGGCAGCATCGCCACCCCCGCACCGGCCAGTGTTGCGCGCAGTAACGTGCTGGCTTCGTTGGCGCTGATATTGCCCTGTACCGGCACCGAAACCGGTTCACCGTCTTCCTCGAAATGCCACAGGCTCTTGCCGAAATACGAGTGCGTCAGGCAATTGTGCCGGCTCAGCGCTTCGACGCGCTGCGGCGCCGGTTGTTCTTGCAGATAGGCCGGCGCGGCGCAGACTACCGAGCGACACACGGTCAGGCGTCGGGCAATCAGGTTCGGATCGAGATCATTGCTGGTGCGGATTGCCAGATCAATGCGCTCGTCCACCAGGTTCACCGTGCGGTCGAGCATTTGCAGGTCGATGCTCACCCCCGGATAGCGTTTGACGTAGGCGGCCACGGCATCGGCCAGTTGTGCCTGGCCGAACGAGGTGCTGACACTGATGCGCAGCAGCCCGCGCGGTGCGTCATGGGGTTCGCTGACGGCGGCCTGCATGTCGCTCGACAGTTCGAGCATCTGCCGGCAGCGCGGGAGGATTTCGCTGCCCGCCGTGGTCAGGCTCAACTTGCGCGTGGTGCGGTGCATCAGGCGCGCGCCGACCCAGTCTTCCAGCTCCGCCAGATAACGCGACACCACCGGCCGCGACAGGTCCAGATGATCGGCCGCCGCCGACTGACTGCCCAGATCCACCACCGTGACAAACACCCGCATTGCTTGAAGACGATCCATGATTTGCCCGCTTTCAGAAACAAACTATGTTCAAGCATCGCATTTTTTGTACCGAGTCAGGCAACTAAGCTCTGTCCCATCGCCAAACACGGCATTCGGACCACGGAGCAACAGATGATCGGCTTCACTACCCTCAAGCGCGTTTTGCTGGCCACCGCCACCCTCGGTTTCGCGGCGCATGCTGCTGCCGCCAACCTGACACTGGATG
>NZ_QAIU01000598.1:0-1644 GCF_003061205.1 Pseudomonas sp. HMWF006 | reverse complement strand
ACCCAGGCACCAAGGCGATTTTTCCGGTGACCTCGGTGTTGGTCAGCGGCGAGAAAGACGCGATTCTGGTCGATGCGCAATTCGGCAAGGCCCAGGCCGAACAGGTCGTGGAAAAGATCCGCGCCAGCGGCAAGCACCTGACCACCATTTACATCAGCCACGGTGACCCGGATTACTATTTCGGCCTCGACACCCTGACCCAGGCCTTCCCCGATGCAGAGGTTCTGGCTTCGCAGCCGACCGTCGATCACATCAACAAAACCGTCGCCGGCAAGCTCGCCTTCTGGGGCCCGAAAATGGGCGCCGACGTGCCGGCCAAAACCATCGTGCCGGGCGTGCTCAAGGGCGACAGCCTGATGCTTGAAGGGCAGAAACTGCAGGTGGTCGGCCTTGACGGCAAACAACCGGATCGCAGCTTCGTATGGATTCCGTCGCTCAAGGCCGTGGTCGGTGGCGTCGTGGTGGCCGAGAACATCCATGTGTGGATGGCCGACACCCAGACCGCGCAATCCCACGCCGACTGGCTGCAAACCCTGCACTCGATCGAAACCCTGAAACCGAAAACCGTGGTGCCGGGTCATTACCTGGGCGAGAGCAGCCGTTCGTTGGCCAGCGTGAAATTCACCGCCGACTATATTAAGGCGTTCGACGCCGAAACCGCCAAGGCCAAGGACTCCGCCGCACTGATCAAGGCCATGCAGAAGCGCTACCCGAAACTCGGCGAAGAAAGCTCGCTGGAGCTGAGCGCCAAAGTCGCCAAGGGCGAAATGCAGTGGTAACCCGATTCTGAAAACGCAGCACTCTCAAGCCAACTGGAGAATGTCATGAGCAAGATCGCAATCATTGGTGCCACCGGCCGTGCCGGTAGCCAACTGCTGGAAGAAGCCCTGCGTCGCGGCCATAGCGTTACGGCTATCGCCCGCGACACCTCGAAGATCGGCAGCCGTGCCGGCGTGGTCAGCAAGAATGTCGACGTGCTGGACTCGGTAGCGCTGCAAGCCGCCGTGGCCGGTCACGACGTGGTGATCAGCGCCGCGCATTTCGCCACCGTGCCCGCCAGTGCCGTGGTCGGCCCGGTGAAGCAGGCAGGCGTGAAGCGTCTGTTGGTGGTCGGCGGTGCCGGTTCGCTGTTGCTGCCGGACGACACCCGGGTGATCGACAGCGCCGGTTTCCCCGCCGAGTACAAAGCCGAGGCCAGCGCTGGCGCGGCGTTTCTCGATGCGTTGCGTTCGGAGAACGAGCTGGACTGGACCTTTCTGTCGCCGTCGGCCGAGTTCGTCGAAGGCGAGCGCACCGGCAGCTTCCGAGTCGGCAAGGATCACTTGCTGTTCAGTGCCGAAGGTCGCAGCTGGATCACCTTCGCGGATTACGCGATTGCGCTGATCGACGAAGTGGAAACGCCGAAGCATTCGCGTCAACGGTTTACGGTCGGCTACTGATGCTTCCCACGTCCCAATCGTAGGCCTTCGCCTGCTCGCGATAGCAGTGTGTCAGTCGACGTAAATGTCACTGACCCACCGCCATCGCGAGCAGGCGAAGGCCTGCAGGGGAATGTGGTGCTTCAGCGGGTATGCGCCTGCTCCACCAGCCAGATCATCAACTCCTCCAACTGCGGCGACGCTTCCCCACCCTGCGGCATCACCA
>NZ_QAIU01000597.1:702-1948 GCF_003061205.1 Pseudomonas sp. HMWF006 | reverse complement strand
CCGCTGAGCGGAATCTGGAGCCACAGGATCAGCGGACTGACCGTCGCAGAGCACCCCTTCACCGCCAAGGCCTTGTACGGTTCAGGCCAGACATCGACCGTGCGTAGCCTGAAAGTCTCCGCGTTGCCCGAGCTGATTATTGACAAAACACCGGTGGTGCTCAGCGCCCGCAACTGGATCGCGGTAGGGGAAGAACTGCAGAAGCTTCTGGTCGCCAACCCGACACCGCCGGTCGGCACCTACGCAGACCGATTTCCGCAGCAAGGCACCCCGCCCTATACCTACACGTCTGCCAATGAGGAGATTGCCGTTGCCAACCCAACCAACGGGCGGATTTCAGGGAAGGGGAATGGCACGACGACCATTACCGTTGCGGATGCGAGTGGGGATGTGGTGGAGATTCAGGTGACGGTTAGTCGGGTCAGGCGGATACATCGGTCGCCAAACAAGTTAAACACTTGGTACGACGCCGACCAATGGCGAGATGCCAATGATCTTGGCACGATCACCAACGTATCCGTAGATAATGAGTTGGAAAGGTTCTTCCCTTGCCAACTATCACCTGCCCCCCTCGCTCCGCACCCCGATTCGACGATTGGGTGGGTCCAAGGTCAAGGCTGCCTGGCGGTCGGAGATGAACGTCGATGGAGATCGCTCGCTAATCTCCCGCCTTTCTACGCTTTGGGATATTCAGTGTGTTGCACATGATTTGAATCTCGCCCCCTTGATCCGAAAAACGTTATTTCCCCTCCCACCCCGTTAAGGGCGTGGAGGGGAATTGATTCTGTCGCTGGCAGACAAATCAAAAGATCGCAGCCTTCGGCGGCGATCTTTTGCATTTAAACCACAGCGTTTAAAAAACACCTTCAGACACGTCTTACAGGCTACACATCCTTGCGCCATTGCCTACAGCTACGCCAGAATCGGCCGGCTTGTGGGTCTTGGGTGCGGGTTCTATTGTGGGTCGGTCGCTGATTGTTCAGTGATCGGGTTTAGCAGCCCGGGTTTTCTCTAGACGCACAAAGTCCGTTGCCGTTATGGCGGCTTTGCGTGGGGCACTTCGGTGCGCCGGGTTCTAGAGTCCTGGTCTGCTAACCCGCGTACAGCCGCCACCTCCTTCGTTAGCAGCGAACGGTGGCCGCTTCACTACTCTAGAGGCTTTACCCATGATTAAACCAACGCCAAACCCGCCCGAAACCGACCCCACCTCCCCCTACGAATCCCTCGATTCAAAAAAACTCCACGA
>NZ_QAIU01000597.1:0-692 GCF_003061205.1 Pseudomonas sp. HMWF006 | reverse complement strand
TACGCAGACCGATTTCCGCAGCAAGGCACCCCGCCCTATACCTACACGTCCGCCAATGAGGAGATTGCCGTTGCCAACCCAACCAACGGGCGGATTTCCGGGACGGGGAATGGCACGACGACCATTACCGTTGCGGATGCGAGTGGGGATGTGGTGGAGATTCAGGTGACGGTGAGTGGGGTCAGGCGGATACATCGGTCGCCCACGAAGTTCAACGACTATATAGCCGCCGAAACCTGGCGGGACACCAATGATTACTTCCCACTCACTGTGGTATTCGTGAGTTATCAGATGGAAGAGTTTTTCCCTTGCCGACTATCATCTGCGCCTGTAAGTCCGCAGCCCGACTATCGATTAGCGTACATCGACGCATACGAGCATATTCTGTTTATCTCCACGAGCCGGGTATGGGCGTTTTCTAATGGCCCCACGGTGGCATTCGCTTTGGCATTCTCAATATGACCACATACCGTATCAACGAAATTCGCAAAACCAACATCACAGCCGGATGATGGAAAGACGTAATTCCCCTCCCACCCCGTTAAGGGCGTGGAGGGGAATTGATTCTGTCGCTGGCAGACAAATCAAAAGATCGCAGCCTTCGGCGGCGATCTTTTGCATTTAAACCACAGCGTTTAAAAAACACCTTCAGACACGTCTTACAGGCTACACATCCTTGCGCCATTGCCTAC
>NZ_QAIU01000062.1:0-9828 GCF_003061205.1 Pseudomonas sp. HMWF006 | reverse complement strand
GTGCACGTCTGCGTGAACTGGCCCAGGCCCATCAACTGACAGTGAACACCTTCGCTCAAGCGGCGTGGGCCTTGGTGCTGCGCCGCCTGAGCGGTGATCGTGACGTGCTGTTCGGTGTGACCGTGGCCGGGCGTCCGGTGGACATGCCGGAGATGCAACGCACCGTCGGCCTGTTCATCAACAGCATTGCCCTGCGGGT
Source organism: Pseudomonas sp. HMWF006 (assembly GCF_003061205.1). NCBI lineage: Bacteria > Pseudomonadati > Pseudomonadota > Gammaproteobacteria > Pseudomonadales > Pseudomonadaceae > Pseudomonas > Pseudomonas sp. HMWF006. The sequence continues at coordinate 9,629 of NZ_QAIU01000062.1, read as the reverse complement.
GAAAATGCCCGAGGACGATCAGCGCAGCAGCGTGCGCCAGTGGCTGAGCGCGCTGCTCGACAGCAACATGCAACTGCGCGAGTACGAATACCTGCCGCTGGTGAACATTCAGGAACAGAGCGAACTGCCGAAAGGCCAGCCGCTGTTCGACAGCCTGTTCGTGTTTGAAAACGCGCCGGTGGAAGTCTCGGTACTGGACCGTGCGCAGAGCCTCAACGCGACCTCGGATTCTGGCCGCACCCACACCAACTTCCCGTTGACGGCGGTGTGTTATCCGGGCGATGACCTTGGGTTGCATCTGTCGTATGACCAGCGCTACTTCGACGAGTCGACCATCGAGCGCATGCTCGGCGAGTTCAAGCGTCTGTTGCTGGCGCTGGTCGATGGCTTCCATGGCGACATGGCCGAACTGCCATTGCTGGGCCGTGAGGAGCAGGACTTCCTGCTACACGGTTGCAACCAGAGCGCACACGATTATCCACTGGAGCAGAGCTACGTGGTGCTGTTCGAAGCGCAGGTGGCGGCGCACCCGCAACGCATCGCTGCCACATACCTCGATCAGCAACTGAGCTATGCCGAGCTGAACCACAACGCCAACCGCCTCGGCCATGCCCTGGTCGCAGCCGGGCTGCAGATGGATCAACCGGTGGCGTTGCTGGCCGAGCGTAACCTCGATCTGCTCGGGATGATCATCGGCAGCTTCAAGGCCGGTGGCGGTTACCTGCCGCTGGATCCCGGCCTGCCGGGCCAGCGCCTGCAACGCATCCTTGAGCTGAGCCGGGCGCCGTTGCTGGTGTGCAGTGCCGCCTGCCAGGCACAGGCGCAGGCCTTGCTGGATGAATTCAGCTGCGCCAACCGTCCGCGTCTGTTGGTCTGGGAAACGCTGCAAGCGCAGACGACATCGGTGGAAAACCCGGGTATTCACAGCGGCCCGGACAACCTCGCCTATGTGATCTACACCTCGGGTTCGACCGGCCTGCCGAAAGGCGTGATGGTCGAGCAGCGCGGCATGCTCAACAACCAGTTGAGCAAGCGTCCGTACCTGGATTTGAGTGAGGCCGATGTGATCGCGCAGACCGCTTCGCAAAGCTTCGATATTTCGGTCTGGCAGTTCCTCGCCGCAGCGTTGTTCGGTGCGCGGGTGGATATTGTGCCGAACGCCATCGCCCACGATCCGCAGGGGTTGCTGATGCATGTGCAGGCGCAGGGCATCACCGTGCTGGAGAGCGTGCCGTCGCTGATACAAGGCATGCTTGCCTCGGAGCGCCTGAGCCTCGACGGCCTGCGCTGGATGCTGCCGACTGGCGAAGCGATGCCGCCGGAACTGGCGCATCAGTGGCTGTTGCGTTATCCGCAGATCGGGCTGGTCAATGCTTACGGTCCGGCAGAATGTTCCGATGACGTGGCGTTTTTTCGCGTCGATCTGGCCTCGACCCGCGGCAGCTACTTGCCGATTGGTACGCCGACCGACAACAACCTGCTCTATCTGGTCGATGGCGCGCTGGAATTGGTGCCGTTGGGTGCGGTGGGTGAGTTGTGCGTGGCCGGTACTGGCGTCGGTCGCGGTTACGTCAGCGATCCGCTGCGCACCGCGCCGGTGTTCGTACCGAACCCGTTCGGCGCGCCGGGCGAGCGTCTGTACCGTACCGGTGACCTGGCGCGGCGCCGCAGTGACGGTGTGCTGGAGTACGTCGGTCGGGTCGACCATCAGGTGAAGATTCGCGGTTACCGCATCGAACTGGGTGAAATCGAGGCGCGTCTGCACGAGCAACCGGAAGTCCGTGATGCGGCGGTCGGGGTGCAGGAAGGGGTCAACGGCAAGCACTTGGTCGGCTATCTGGTCGCGGCGGATTCGGCGCTCAATCCGAGCGAACGCCTGGAACGGATCAAGCAACGCCTGCGCAGCGAACTGCCGGAATACATGGTGCCGCTGCACTGGTTGTGGCTGGATCAGCTGCCGCATAACGCCAACGGCAAACTCGACCGCAAGGCCCTGCCGGCGCTGGAGATCGGCCAGTTGCAGAGCGCGGATTACCTGGCCCCGCGCAACGAGCTGGAGCAGACCCTGGCCGATATCTGGGCCGAGGTGCTGAAGGTCGACAAGGTCGGCGTGCGCGACAACTTCTTCGAGTTGGGCGGGCATTCGTTGCTGGCTACGCAGATCGCTTCGCGGGTGCAGAAAACCCTGCAACGCGATGTGCCGCTGCGGGCGATGTTCGAGTGCAGCACGGTGCAGGAACTGGCCGAGTACATCGAAGGCCTGGCGGCCAGTGACATCACCGAGGACAAGGTGGATCGGTTGAATGACCTGATGGCGGAGCTGGAAGGGTTGTGATCTGCGGCCCCATTGCTGGCAAGCCAGCGCCCACACTGATCGAACGTGTTCACAACATTTGTGTGCAGCGTAGAACCTGTGGGAGCTGGTTTGCCAGCGATGGCGTCAGTGAATTCAACACAAATAAACCGGCACATTCACGTACATTTCCCAGGTTGACGACAAACCACCGGCAGCTCAGGCTGCCGGTTCTCTTTTTCTACCGCGGGGGTGGTCGATGGCTTTTTTCACGGTTGACGGACAAGCGCTGCACTACATTGATCAAGGCACCGGCCCGGCCGTGTTGCTGGCGGGCAGTTATCTGTGGGACACCGCCATGTGGGCGCCGCAGATTGCTGCACTGTCGCCGCACTATCGGGTGATCGCCCTGGATCTTTGGGGCCACGGTGAGTCCGGCGCGTTGCCGCAAGGCACCACTTCGCTGGACGACATCGCCCGTCAGGTGCAGGCGTTGCTCGATCACCTGGAGATCGACCAGGTCACTCTGGTCGGGTTGTCGGTCGGAGGCATGTGGGGCGTACGCCTGGCATTGTCGGCGCCGCAACGGGTCAACGGCCTGGTGCTGATGGACACTTACGTCGGCGTCGAGCCAGAGCCTACCCGCCAGTACTATTTTTCGCTGTTCAAGCAGATCGAAGAGTCCGGCGAAATCTCTGACCTCTTGCTCGACATCGTCGTGCCGATCTTCTTCCGTCCGGGCATTGATCCGCAGTCGGCGCTTTACCAGGATTTCCGCGCGAAACTGGCGGCGTATTCGTCTGACCGTCTGCGCGACAGCATCGTGCCAATGGGGCGTATCACCTTCAGTCGGGATGATCTGTTGCCACGCCTGGGCGAGTTGAATGCGCAGGCCACGCTGGTGCTGTGCGGCGATCAGGACAAACCACGGCCACCGGCGGAAACGCAGGAAATGGCTGAGTTGATTGGTTGCCCGTGGTTGTTGGTGCCGGAGGCAGGGCATATCTCCAGTCTGGAGAATCCGGCGTTTGTGAACGAGGTGCTGTTCAGCTTCTTGAGCGAGCGCAACCGCCACACCGCGTAAACGTTCTTCGCGAGCAAGCCCGCTGCCACAGAGGATTTCAATCCAGGTTGGCAGCGGGCTTGTTCGCGAAAGGGCCGCCAGGTTTTGAAAGGTCCGGAGCTATTTGGGGCCGAGAATCTTCGCCAGCTTGTCCGGCGAAGGCGCCCCTTGCTGTTGTTGCAGCTCACCCTTGTCGTCCATGTAGAAAATCGCCGGGGTCGCCTGCAAGTCCAGGTCCTCCATCAACTGCATGTTGGCCGCCAGTTTGGTCTGCACCGCCGCCGGAATGTCCTTCAAGGCCTTGAGCGAACTGGCCTTGCCAGCCTTCTCGTGATCCTCCAGCGCCTTGGCCGGATCCTTGGCTGCCAGCAGCGCGGCGGACTTGCCCGGGCTGTCTTCGCGAATGATCCCGACCATGATGTGCCGCAACTGCACTTTGCCGGCCTTGACCCAAGGGCGTGCCTGTTCCCAGAACATGTTGCAGTACGGGCAGTTCGGGTCGCTGAACAGGTACACCGTGCGCGGTGCATCCTTGTTGCCGTCCTGAATCCAGTTGCTCGCCTCGAACTTGGCCCAGACTTCCTTGGCCATCGGCGCATACACCAGTTTCTGCAACGGTTCGCTGCTCAGGTCTTTGCCGTCGGCGTCGTACAGGTTGCCGAGCAGCACGTGCTTGCCATCCGGGGTCAGGTAGAGCGCCATGCCACGGTTCTGGTATTGCGCCGCGTAACCACGCAAACCATCCGGCGCATCGAACTGGCCGACGATTTTTGCGCCTTTGGCCTCGATCTGCTTGATCGCGGCAGGCAGTTCTTCAGCAGCCTGCAGCGACGGCAAATGCAACAGGGCAGCGCCCATTGTCAGCGTCAGCAGGTGGCGGAGGCGGGGCATGGCAGTTTCCTTGCAGAGGTGGCCGGAGCAATGGCCGGGTTCGATTGGGAGTGTGGTGCATCGAAACTTTCCAGTGCGCGAGCCAGACTGGCATTGGACAACTCACCCAGGTGGCTGCTCAGCAGGCGACCGTCGGGGCTATAGAACAGGGTAGTCGGCAATGCCATGGAGCCCACGGCCTGGCCCACTTGGCCGCTGCGGTCGAACAACACGTTGGTCAGGCTCAGGCCCTGGGTTTCGAGAAATGTCGCCACGCTTTGCATGCTCTCGCCCTGATTGACAAACAGGAAGGTCAGGCCGTTGCAGTTGAGCATTTTCCAGGACCGGCATCTCGCGCCGGCACGGTGGACACCAGGTCGCCCACAGGTTGATCACCAGCGGACCGCCCTGATAATCGCTGAGCTTGATGGTTTCACCGGCTGCGTTACGCAGGGCGATGTCCGGCAGACGGGTGCCTTGTTCGTAAATGTTCAGTGACAGGGTCGCCAACAGCCAGAACAGCACACCACTGGCCACGCCAAAACCCAGCGGGCGCCGCAACCCCGGGCGCCGCCAGCCGCGATACAGCGCAACGAGCAGCAACACGATCACCCCCGGCCAGGCGAGGAAGCCGCCATCGCGCAGGTCGACGATCTGCCACGGGTCATTGCGATAATGCGACCAGTACACCGCCACGAACGCGATACGCGCCGCCAGCATGCCCAGCAGGAACAGACTGAACAGCGCCGACTCGGGGTTCTCGCCACCGTGTTTGGCCACCCGCCAGCCGACAAAGGTCGCCAGCGCCAAGGCACTGATCAGCAGCAGATGGTTCAGCGCGATGGCAAAGGTGCCGAGGGTGAAAGTCAGCATTAATGAGCGTCTCGGGTGGTGGTCCAGCGTTGCAGGAACGTCTCGGCATCGACTTCGCCGGTGATGCGCTGGCTGCGGCGCTCTTCACCGTCGGCGCCGATCCAGACGAAACTCGGTGGGCCCGGAACCTTGTAACGGCCAAGCAGTTCGCGGCTGGCCGCATTGTCGGCGGTGACATCCAGCCTGAGCAGGCGCACGTCGCTCAGCGCCTGCATCACCTTGGCCTGGCCAAACACCTGCTTCTCCATGACTTTGCACGACACGCACCAGTCGGCGTAATAATCGAGCAGCACCCACTGGCCCTGGGCCGTGGCGGCATCCAGTTCCCGTTGCAGTGCTGCGGGGTCCTTGATCGTGGTGAACGCTTCATGACCGCTTGGTGCCGCGCTGGCCACACGGCCGGCGCTGTATACCTGCAAGGGTTGATACGGATCGTCGCTGCCGCCCGCCGCGCCGATCATCAGCAGGCTGCCCCACAGTCCCAACAACAACGAGATGGCGCCGAACACCTGCGCGACCCGGCCATACCCTTCCGATTGCTTCCAGGCGCAGAACGCGGCGATCAGCAGCAGCGCGCCGCACAGGCCCAGCCACAACGACGAATCCAGTACCGGGCGCAACATCAGCAACGCGGTGGCGAGGAACAGGAAACCGAAGATGCCCTTGAGCAGATTCATCCAGGCGCCGGGTTTGGGCAGGAAGCGATTGCCGACGGTCACCAGCAACAACAACGGCACACCGATGCCGATGCCCAGCGCAAACAGAATCAAGCCGCCGTGCAGCGCGTTACCGCTCTGGGCGATATACAACAGGGCCCCGGCCAGTGGTGCGGTCATGCATGGGCCGACCAGCAGACCGGACAAGGCGCCCAGCACACCGGCACCGATCAGGCTGCCACCGCTGCGGCTGCGCGAGGCGTGTTCGAGGCGATCGCGCAACGCCACCGGCAATTGCAGTTCAAAGAAGCCGAACATCGGCAGTGCCAGCACCACAAATACCGCAGCGAACGCCCCCAGCAGCCACGGGTTCTGCAACCAGGCCTGAAGGTTGGCGCCCAGCAGCGCGGCAATCACGCCCATGGCGGCGTACACCAGTGCCATGCAGATCACGTAACTGCTGGCGAGCGCAAAACCACGACGGGGTGTCGCGCCACTGCCGACGATCATGCCCGCCAGAATCGGCAACATCGGCAACGAACACGGGGTAAACGCCAGCAACAGGCCAAGGCCGAAAAACACCAGCAGACTCCAGCCCAGCGCCCGCTGTTGCAGACTGCTGGCCAGGGCTTGATCCGGTGCTTCGTCGCTCGCCGTGGTGGCGGATGCCTTGCCGCCCAGATCAATGACCCGGGTTTGCGGCGGATAACACAGTCCGGCATCGGCACAGCCCTGGTAACTGACCTTGATCTGCCCGCTGGCCGTCGCCGGGATTTTCACTTCCAGGCCTTGGCGATACACCGGCTGTTCACCGAAAAACTCGTCGCTGTGGGACTCACCCTCAGGCAGCGCTGGTTGTTGCGCCACCGCCAGACCGTCGAATTTCAGGCGTTTCTGGTACAGGTAATAGCCGTCGGTGATCTGCCAGAACAACTGGGTTTCCCCAGACTCCAGACGTTCGGAGGTGAGCACGAAAGCCTTGTCGACCGGCAGAAACTCCGGTTTTGTATCAAATGGATTGTTTCCAGCCTGGGCCAGGCTGGACATCAGCAGAGCAAACAAAAGAAAAAAATGACGCATGGAGGAGCCTTGTCCCTGTGCAAGTGAGGTGCACAATGGGCGGTGGCGATTAACCGATGATTAACCGGCCGAGGCGCCCGGTTCAAGGCAGGCCGCAGAGCAAACCGGGCCAGCTGTCTTCATCCACATCGATAGGGCCGTATTCCACCCGATTGCGCTGCATGTTGTAGCAAATGTATTGGTTGTTGTTCAGGAAAATGTAGAAGTAACTGGCCGCGAACGTACGATCATTCTGCACCGCCGTGATGATCCTGTCCCGGTAAGGCTCAAGGCCCGGCCAGGATTCGGCGTTGATGCTCTCGTGCTGGATATCGCTGTTGGACAGGTTGATTGCGACGGTATGGCCGTCATTCATGAGAAACCGGAACACCTGGCTACTGGAACCGGTCATTTGCCACCAGGTACCGGCAACGATGCGCTCAAAGTAAGGGCGAAGTCGCGCCCAGACGGTATTTTCCAGAGGCTCCATGCTGCGGACCTTATCCAGGTCCTGATCGTATTTACACACCATCGGTCGGCCATTGTCGCTATAAAAAAGCCACAAGACATCGTCGTCGAAGCCACTTTGCGCGTCAGGAATGATTCCCGTGGTGGTGAATCCAAAACGCAGATTGCGCACGTGTCGATGAAACTCGCCCCAGTTATCGGCGTTGGCTTCGGCGGGATATTCGGCGGGCACCCGGTTGGTGCCGATGTTGAAGCGTGAATAGGTATTGGAGTCCTTGAAAAAAAAGTAGATCCGGTCAGGCCCCGAGCGCCAATCCACGGCGACGACATTTTTTAAATGAGGCATTGTTCTTAAATCCGTTTAAGGGTTGTAGTAGCAGTCAGTTTCGACCGCAGGCTAAACCAGCACCAAACGGATAGACAGGCGCAAACTGTTTCAGTGTTGGTAATCAAACCGATGGCTAGTCTGACCTGGTCGAATTCCAGGTCACACAGCGAGCGGGTTACCGTGCGGCGCGCTTTCCGTCAGCCGGCGCGGCGGCCATAATTGCCACTTAATCCTCGCCTGTTTGACTCGCCTTTTTATTCATGGAGCGCCCATGCACGTATTGGTTTGCGAAGACGACGAGTTGATCGCCAGCGGGATCGTTGCCGGTCTGACCGCTCAGGGCCTGACGGTCGAACACGTCAACACCGCGTCCAAGGCGCGGGCGATGCTCAAGGTCGCCGAATTTGACGTGATGGTGCTCGATCTCGGCCTGCCCGACGAAGATGGCCTCAAGTTATTGCAACAACTGCGTCAGAGTGGCCTGGAGATTCCGGTGCTGATTCTGACCGCGCGCGACTCGGTCACTGACCGGGTCGACGGTTTGCAGGCGGGGGCCGACGATTACCTGCTCAAGCCATTCGATCTGCGCGAACTGTTCGCGCGCCTGCAAACCCTGCTGCGGCGGGTGGCCGGGCGCAGTGTCAACCTGATCGAACACGGTGCGCTGACTTACGACCCGAGCAGTCGCGAGACCACTCTGGCCGGGCAACCGGTGGACTTGTCGCGGCGCGAGCAATCGCTGCTTCAAGCGTTGCTGCACAACCGTGGCCGGGTGCTGTCCACCGAGCAATTGAAGGACAGCGTCTACGGCTTCAACGATGAACTGGAGAGCAATGCGCTGAACGTGCATATCCATCACCTGCGCAGCAAACTCGGCAAGGGCATCGTCGAAACGGTGCGCGGCCTCGGCTATCGCCTGGGCCCGGCCGACGGTGGAGATCAAGGCAAGTGATGAGTCTGCGACTGCGCCTGAGCCTGACCCTCGGCGCCGCGTTTGCGCTGATCTGGGCGCTGGCGGCGGCCTGGATGCTCAGCGATCTGCGCAATCAGATGATGTTTTCCCTCGATCAGCGGCTGGTGGCCTCCGCACGCATGGTCGCCGGGCTGCTGGAGCAATTGCCGGCCTTGCCGAGCAAGGGCGAGGGCACGCATTTCAGTGCCGAACAGTTGAACATTCCCGGCGGTATGGCGTGCCAGGTCAGTTCGTTGCGCGGGGAGATTCTCGCCCGCAGTCACAGCAGTCCCGAGCAGGCTCTGGAAGCCGAGAAAATGGGCTTTCACGATCAGATGATCGACGGTGCGCCGTGGCGCAGCTTTACCCTTGCCCGAGGCGATGTCCGCATCACCACAGCCGATCGGCAAATCGAACGCGAAGCGTTGAACATGTCGATTCTGCTGGCCGCTTCGGTGCCGGTGGGCGTGGCATTGCTCGGGTGTCTGTGCCTGCTATGGCTGGGGATCGGACAGGGCCTGGCGCCGCTCAACCGACTGCGCGAAGCCTTGATGCGGCGCAATGCCGATTCGCTTGAACCGCTGCAATTGCAATCGTTTCCCAGTGAATTGAAACCGTTGCTCGACACCCAGAATCAACTGTTCCAGCGCATTGGCAAAACCATCGAGCGTGAACGCCGCCTCACCGGTGACGCCGCCCACGAACTGCGCAGCCCGCTGACCGCAATCAAGACCCACCTGCAAGTGGCGCGCATGACCGAGGGCAGCGCCCGTGATCAGTCGCTGGCGCGGGCCGAGGAGGGCGCCGACCGCCTGCACCGCACCCTTGAGCAATTGCTGTTGCTGGCGCGGGTCGAGGGCAGTCTGTCGTTCGATGACGGCTCGCAGTGCAGCGCCGAGCAAGTCGCCAGGCTGGCGATTGCCGACGCCACCGGCGGTGAGCGCCTGCGGATCCAGTTGAAACTGCCGGCCGATCTGTCGACCGCTGCGCTGCAGATGCCGGCGGTGCTGTCGATTGCGGCGCTGCGCAACCTGCTCGACAACGCCCTGCGTCATACGCCGCAGGAC
>NZ_QAIU01000596.1:0-1233 GCF_003061205.1 Pseudomonas sp. HMWF006 | reverse complement strand
TTCCTCGACAAGTTGCAGCCGATCATTGCCGAAGTGAAACGCTCGGTGCAGGACGCACGCAACACCGCCGACCAGTCTTCGGCCATCGCCACCCAGACCAGCGCCGGCATGGAACAGCAATATCGTCAGGTCGATCAGGTCGCCACCGCGTCCCACGAAATGAGCGCCACCGCGCAGGACGTAGCGCGCAGTGCCGCACAAGCCGCTGAAGCGGCCAAGGACGCCGACCGCGCCACTCGCCAGGGCCTGACCGTGATCGACCGCACCACCGCGAGCATCGACACCCTGGCCGCCGACATGAGCGCGGCGATGGTGCAAGTCGAAGGCCTGGCCGCCAACAGCGAGAAGATCGGCACGGTGCTGGAAACCATCCGCGCCATCGCCGAACAGACCAACCTGCTCGCCCTCAACGCGGCCATCGAAGCCGCACGCGCCGGTGAAGCCGGGCGTGGTTTTGCCGTGGTCGCCGACGAAGTGCGCAACCTCGCCCGCCGTACACAGGAGTCGGTGGAAGAAACCCGTCAGGTGATCGAGCAGTTGCAGACCGGTACCCAAGATGTAGTCGGTTCGATGGGCAACAGCCATCGTCAGGCTCAGGGCAGCGTTGAACAGGTCGGGCAAGCGGTGACTGCGCTGCGCCAGATCGGTGAGGCGGTGACGGTGATCAGCGACATGAACCTGCAGATCGCCAGCGCGGCGGAAGAACAGAGCGCAGTGGCCGAGGAGATCAACAACAACGTGGCGACCATTCGTGACGTGACCGAGTCGTTGTCGGGGCAAGCGAACGAATCGGCGCGGGTGAGCCAGTCGCTGAACAGCCTGGCGAATCAGCAGCAGAGTCTGATGGATCAGTTCCGGGTCTGATTCCGGATTGTGGGGTGTCAGTTGGATTCCCCCCTCACCCCAGCCCTCTCCCCCAAGGGGGCGAGGGGGAAAGGGAGCCGATCTGCATGTCATTCAAAACCTGAGCCCGGCTCGGCATGTCAGGTCACGGAGAAGCTTTCAAAACCTCAGTTCGACCCGGTATCTCCGGCCACGGAAAGGCTTTCAAAACCTCAGGTCGATCCGGTATCTCCGGCCACGGGAAGGCTTCCAAAATCTCAGTTCGATCCGGTATTTCAGGCCACGGGAACGCTTTCAAAACTTGAGTTCGATCCGGTATTTCAGGTCGGTGTAGCTCGAACAGACACCTCGGTCAGTCCCCTCTCCCTCCGGGAGAGGGTTAGGGTGAGG
>NZ_QAIU01000595.1:30888-31720 GCF_003061205.1 Pseudomonas sp. HMWF006 | reverse complement strand
ACTATCAACTGATTCTCGACACCGTCGAACCGGCCGGTGATGGCGCGCTGCGTCTGGCGTTCGATGCGCTGAAGGAAAAACTCAGCGCCGAAGGCCTGTTCAGCGCCGAGCGCAAAGTGCCGCTGCCGGCGCATCCGCAGCGCATCGGCATCATCAGTTCGCCGACCGGCGCGGTGATTCGCGACATCATCAGCGTGTTCCGCCGCCGTGCACCGCAGGTGCAACTGACGCTGATCCCCACGGCCGTACAGGGCCGCGAGGCCACCGCGCAGATTGTCCGCGCACTGAAGCTGGCCGACGCCCGCGGTTTCGACGCGCTGATCCTCGCCCGTGGCGGCGGCTCGCTGGAAGACCTCTGGTGCTTCAACGAAGAGGCTGTGGCGCGTGCGGTCGATGCCTGTGTAACACCGATTGTCAGCGCTGTCGGCCATGAAACCGACGTGTCGATCAGCGACTTTGTTGCCGACGTACGCGCCCCCACGCCGTCGGCGGCTGCCGAACTGCTTGCTCCCGATTCCAGTCACCTGATCCGTCAGGTCGAAAGCCTGCATCGCCGCTTGGTGATGCGCATGCGTGACCGCTTGATGCGCGACCGTCTGCGCCTGGAAGGCATGGCCCGGCGCCTGCGGCATCCCGGCGAACGTCTGCGCCAGCAGGCGCAGCGTCTGGATGACCTGGACATGCGCATGCGCCGCGCCTTCGAGCGTCAGCTCAATACTCGTCGCGAACGCCTGATCCGTCTGGAAACCCGACTCGCCGGGCAACACCCGGGACGCCAACTGGCGATGTTGCGCCAGCGCCTCGACAGCCTCGCCGAACGCCTGCCCCGGGC
>NZ_QAIU01000595.1:29979-30878 GCF_003061205.1 Pseudomonas sp. HMWF006 | reverse complement strand
GCGCGAAGGCCTGAAAAGCCGTCGCCTGCAACTGCACAGCCAGATGCAGACGCTGCATGTGGTCAGCCCGTTGGCGACCCTCGGTCGCGGTTACAGCATTCTGCTGGATGAGCGTGGCCACGCGATCCGCAACGCCGCGCAGACCCACACCGGGCAGCGCCTGAAGGCCAGACTCGGCGAAGGCGAACTGCAAGTGCGCGTCGAAGACAACCACCTGACGCCTGTCACCCTTTCTTTACTGGACTGATCCATGCCGCGTTTTTTCGCTCCGTTATTGTTGCTGTGTTTGACCACCTTCAATGCCCACGCCGACAGCTACATCACCCGGCTACTCAACAAACCGGTGCCGGGCGGTGTGGCGGTGGTTGATCTGGGCGCAGCCGCGCAGGCACCGAAAGCCACCTATCAGGGCAAACCGGTGCTGGTGGTGAAAGAACAGAACAACTGGCTGGCGATTGTCGGCGTGCCGCTAACCGTCAAACCAGGCGCGCAACAGATCAGCAGTGGCGGGCGTAATCTGCCGTTCACCGTGGGCAACAAAAAATATCCGGAACAACGCATCACCCTGAAGAACAAGCAGCAAGTCAATCCGGATCAGTCGAACCTCAAGCGCATCGAGGGTGAACTGGCCGAGCAGATCAAGGCGTATCGCAGCTTCAGCCCGAACACGCCGAGCAATCTGCTGCTGGACAAACCGGTCAACGGGCCGCTGTCGAGCAAGTTCGGTGTGCGTCGTTTCTTCAATGGCGAAGAGCGCAATCCCCATGCAGGCCTCGACTTTGCAGTACCGGCCGGCACGCCGATCAAGACCCCGGCGGCGGGCAAGGTGATTCTGACCGGCAACTACTTCTTCAATGGCAACACGGTGTTTGTCGATCACGGGCAGGGCTTCATCAGCA
>NZ_QAIU01000595.1:21894-29969 GCF_003061205.1 Pseudomonas sp. HMWF006 | reverse complement strand
GGTCGGTAAGGTGGGCTCGACCGGGCGGGCGACCGGGCCGCACATGCACTGGAATGTCAGCCTGAACGATGCGCGGGTGGACCCGGCGATTTTCATTGGCGCGTTCCAGCCTTAAACATTTGAATGGGCTGATGGCCTCTTCGCGAGCAAGCTCGCTCCCACAAGGATATGTGCATGAACACGATCCGATGTGGGAGCGAGCTTGCTCGCGAAAGCGGCCTGTGAAACACACTCATACCTGCCAACGCTCCACAATCCTCGATTGCGCCCCAATCTAGCCTCACGCAAACATCAACAAGATCTACCGCCTTAAGCGCAATAAAATCCTGCAAAACCCCAATTTCAGAGTATTCCTCTCAATTTTTTTCGACTGCTTGCCATCCTCTCCCCTCGCGGTTAGGGTTTAAGGCATGAAAACCTCTCACACCCTTATTCAGCTTCGCCAGCACCGCAGCCTGTGCCTCGTCAGCGCACGACTGCCGGGCTGAATCGCTGCGCCTCGTCCCACGCTTTTCCAAGAACTTTTGTTCCACCGGCAGGCCGCCTCTTTTCGGCCCAGACAATAAGGAATTTCCCGATGAGCATGCTCAAAGATCCGTCTTCGAAATACCGCGCGTTCCCCGTCATCAACTTGCCGGATCGCACCTGGCCGTCGAAAACCATCGACGCCGCGCCGATCTGGTGCAGCTCCGACCTGCGTGACGGTAACCAGTCGTTGATCGAGCCGATGGACGCGGTGAAGAAGCTGCGCTTCTGGAAGACCCTGGTTCAGGTGGGTGTGAAGGAAATCGAAGCCTCGTTCCCGGCGGCTTCGCAAACCGACTTCGACTTCGTGCGTACCCTGATCGAAGAAGGCCACATCCCGGACGACACCACCATCCAGGTGTTGACCCAGGGCCGTGAAGACCTGATCGAGCGCACCTTCGAATCCCTGCGCGGGGCGAAGAAAGCCATCGTTCACTTGTACAACGCCACCTCGCCGTCCTTCCGTCGCATCGTCTTCAACCAGGACAAGGACGGTATCAAGGCCATCGCCGTGAACGCCGCCAAGCTGTTCGTCAAATACGCAGCCATGCAGCCGGACACCGAGTGGACCTTCGAGTACTCGCCGGAAACCTTCAGCGCCACCGAGCTGGAATTCGCCAAGGAAGTCTGCGATGCAGTGATCGAGGTCTGGAACCCGACGCCTGAGCACAAGATGATCCTCAACCTGCCGGCCACCGTCGAATGCGCGACCCCGAACGTCTACGCCGACCAGATCGAATGGTTTGGCCGCAACATCAACCGTCGTGACAGCGTGATCATCAGCCTGCACACCCACAACGACCGTGGCACCGGCGTCGCCGCCACCGAGCTGGGCCTGATGGCCGGCGCGGATCGCGTCGAAGGCTGCCTGTTCGGCAACGGCGAGCGTACCGGTAACGTCGACCTCGTCACCGTGGCCCTGAACATGTACACCCAGGGCGTCGACCCTGAGCTGGACTTCTCCGACATCGACGGCGTGCGCAAAGTCGTCGAAGAGTGCAACCAGATTCAGGTGCACCCACGTCACCCGTACGTGGGCGATCTGGTCCACACCGCATTCTCCGGCTCGCACCAGGACGCGATCCGCAAGGGCTTCGCCCAGCAGCAACCGGACACCCTGTGGGAAGTGCCGTACCTGCCGATCGACCCGGCCGACATCGGCCGCAGCTACGAGGCGGTGATTCGCGTCAACAGCCAGTCGGGCAAGGGCGGTATCGCTTACTTGCTGGAGCAGGAATACGGCATCAGCCTGCCACGTCGCATGCAGATCGAGTTCAGCCAGGTCGTGCAGCGTGAAACCGATCGCCTGGGCCTTGAGATGACCGCCAAGCAGATCCACTCGCTGTTGATCAGCGAATACCTGCAAGCCAACACCCCGTACGCACTGGTCAGCCATCGCCTGCAGGAAGAAAACGGCAACAGCGCCGTCGAAGTGGAAGTGGCGAGCAAGGGTCAGGGCGAAACCAACCTGCACTGGCGCGGCAAGGGCAACGGTGCGCTGGAAGCACTGGTGGCCGGCTTGCCGATTCCGGTGGAAATCATGGACTACAACGAACACGCCATCGGCGCGGGGACCAACGCCAAGGCAGCGGCCTACATCGAATTGCGGGTGAACGGCGAGCGTGCGGTACACGGCGTGGGCATTGATGAAAACATCACCACGGCCAGCTTCAAGGCCCTGTTCAGCGCGCTGAACCGCTCGTTGAGCCAGCCGGAAGCGAAAGCGGCTTAAGCCTTCGCTGAAATACACAAGGCCCCGGGGTGCGAACCTCGGGGCCTTTTTTTGCCTGGTGCCTTTACGCTGACTTCAGTGGCCTCTTCGTGGCGGTGCGACGTTTCGACTTGCCCGCGAAAAAGCCAGATCAAGCGAGAAAAATCTCAGGCGTGCACATCGACACTCAACATTGCCTGCAACAAGGTCGCCTGCAGCACTTGAATGTTGCTGGCCGTCACGGCGATCTGTGTCTGGATTTCCATCACCTGCTGAGCCTTTTGCTCCGCGCTGGCGTTGCCGCGCTCGCTGCTGGCCAACTGAGCCTGCTGCTCGGCCAACAACTTCTGCGCCTCGGCGATCTGCTTTTTCAGGGCTTCGATCGGACTGCCAGCATCGCCGACTGAAGCGATGTTGGCATCTGCGCTGTTTACGCGCAGCTCACCGTCACCATTGGCATCGGTAGCGTTCAACGGGTTGGCGGTTTGCTCTTGCGGGTCGCGGATCAACACTTTTGACGGCGTAACCGGATAGGGATTGACGGCGGTGGCGCTGATGCTGGTCATTGGAAAATCCTCCTTGGCTGATCTTCCTATCGGCAAACAGCGCCAAACCTGAACGCAATTGTATGAGTGTTCATACAAACCTCAGATGAACTCGAAGGTGTCCGCGTCCAGATTTGCCGGAAAGCGCTCGCGATAAGCCGCCAGCGGCGCGGCTTCCAGTACGGCCTTGAACACACCGTCGGCCTCCCCTGCCGCCAGTAACATTTCGCCCTGGAAATCCAGGACCTGACTGTCGCCGGTGTAAGCGAAGCCCTTGCCGTCGGTGCCGACACGATTCACCGCCGCCACGTAACAGAGGTTTTCGATGGCCCGCGCCGGCAACAGGCGATTCCAGTGCAGACGCCGAGCCCCCGGCCAGTTGGCGGTGTACAGCAGCAAGTCAGTGTCCTGCGCATCACGGCTCCACACCGGGAAGCGCAGGTCGTAACAAATCAGCGGCCGTATCCGCCAGCCCTTGAGTTCGAACTGCACCTGGCGTTCGCCGGGGGTGTAGTGGTTGTGCTCGCCGGCCATGCGGAACAGGTGACGCTTGTCGTAATGCAGCACTTCACCGTCCGGCCGCGCCCACAACAAGCGGTTGCGATGGCTGCCGTCGGCCGCCTGAATGATCACGCTGCCGGTGATCACGGCATTGAACTTCGCCGCCTGCACCCGCAGCCATTTGCTGGTCGGGCCATTTTCGGCTTCGGCGAGGGTCGCGGACTCCATGGAGAAACCGGTGGTAAACATCTCCGGCAGAATGATCAGATCCGCACCGCGCGCCTGTTCCAGCAACTGCTCGAAATGCTCGAGATTGGCCTGGCGATCGTGCCACGCCAGACTGGTCTGGATCAGCGCCAGATTGAGATCGGGTAACGCACTCAGATCGCGCATAGTTTTGCCGCTGCTTCGCGCAGCGTCTCCTCGCGTTTGGCGAAGCACAGACGCACGAGGCGCTGGCCTTCGGGTGGATTCTGGTAGAACACCGACACTGGAATACTCGCCACACCGTGCTCGCGGGTCATCCACATGGCCATCTCGACGTCATTCAGGTCGGGGCGGATCTGCGAGTAATCGACCAGTTGAAAATAGGTGCCGGTGACCCGGGTAAAGCTGAAGCGCGACGGCGCCAGCAGATCGCAGAACAGATCGCGCTTGGCCTGATAGAAGCCCGGCAATTGCTCGACGTGCTCGGGATGCTCGGCCATGTAATCGGCCAGGGCATATTGCAGCGGCGTCACACCGCAGAAACTGACGTACTGGTGCACCTTGCGCAGTTCGGCGGTCAGCGCCGGGGGAGCGACCACATAGCCAGTCTTCCAGCCGGTCACGTGGTAAGTCTTGCCGAACGAGCTGACGACGAAGGCGCGCTGATACAGCTCCTCATGGGCCAGTACGCTGACATGCGGCACGCCGTCGAACACCAGGTGTTCATAGACTTCGTCGCTGATCAGGTAGATGTCGCGCCCCCGGATCAGGGCCGCCAGCTGGTCGAGCTCGGCACGGCTGATCAGTGCGCCGCTGGGGTTGTGCGGGGTGTTGAGAACGATCATTTTCGTGCGCGGACTCAGGGCCGTGGCGAGCTTGTCGAAATCAATGGAGAAATCGTCCGGGCTCAGTTGCACATGCACGCAACGGCCACCTGCCAGCTCCGTCGCCGGCTCGTAGCTGTCGTAGCACGGGTCGAAGACGATGACTTCGTCGCCGCTGTGGATAATTGCCTGAATCGCACAGAAGATCGCCTGGGTCGCGCCCGGTGTGACGGTCACTTCGTGGTCGGCATCGACGTTAACCCCGTAACTGCGGGCAATCTTCGCAGCTATCTGCTGACGCAACGCCGGCAGACCGGTCATGGGTGAATACTGGTTATGGCCGCCCGCAACGTGCCGAGCCACCGCGTCGCGCAGGGATTGCGGGCCGTCGAAATCAGGGAACCCCTGGGAAAGGTTGATGGCCCCGGTTTGCGCCGCGAGCTGAGACATCTGCGTGAAAATCGTGATGCCGACATTCGGCAGCTTACTGGTGATCATCGGAAGCCCCTTGCAGGTGAATTGCAAGTTTCAAGCGTCAAGCTGCAAGCTGCAAGCAAAAACCCGCGCCCACAAAAAAGGGCTTCATACGAAGCCCTCTCTGCTTTATCGCTTTTACTTGAAGCTTGCAGCTCGAAACTTGAAGCTGCTTTTTACTTCTTGTCGCGACGCTTCTTGCTGGCTTTCTTGTTGTGCGACATCAAACGACGCTTCTTGTTGACCTGACGGTCGGTCAGCGTGTTCTTGTTGCCTTCGTACGGGTTCTCGCCACCCTTGAACTCGATGCGGATCGGCGTACCGACCAGCTTCAGCACACGACGGTAGGTGTTTTCCAGATAGCGCACGTAGGACTTCGGCACTTTCTCGATCTGGTTACCGTGGATCACGATGATCGGCGGGTTAGCCCCCCCCAGGTGAGCGTAACGCAGCTTGATCCGGCGGCTGTTGACCATCGGCGGCTGGTGCTCGCTGACCGCGTCTTCAAGGATCTGGGTCAGGCGGCTCGTCGGCCAGCGGGTGACCGCCGACTTGAACGAGTTCTGCACCGAAGCGTAGAGGTTGCCCACGCCGGTACCGTGCAGCGCCGAGATGAAGTGGATGTCGGCGAAGTCGACGAAGAACAGGCGACGCTGCAGCTCGACCTTCACAAAGTCGCGCTCGCTCGGCGTCATGCCGTCCCACTTGTTGATCGCGATCACCAGCGCCCGACCGGCTTCAAGGGCGAAGCCCAGCAGGTTGAGGTCGTGATCGACCACGCCTTCGCGGGCGTCCATCACGAAGATCACCACGTTGGCGTCTTTGATCGCCTGCAGGGTTTTGACCACGGAGAATTTTTCGACTTCTTCGTGGATCTTGCCGCGCTTGCGCACACCGGCGGTGTCGATCAGCGTGTACTTCTCTTCATTCCGTTCGAACGGGATGTAGATACTGTCGCGGGTGGTGCCGGGCTGGTCATAGACGATCACCCGGTCTTCACCGAGCATGCGGTTGACCAGGGTCGATTTACCCACGTTCGGACGACCGATGATGGCGATCTTGATCCCGTCTTTTTCGCTCGGGCCAGGAATGCGCTTGGCTTCCTCGCCTTCGGCAACGATCTCTTCCTCTTCGCCTTCCTGCGGCTCGTCATCGTCACGCGGGAAATCGCTCAGAGCGGCTTCCAGCAACTGCGTGATACCACGGCCGTGAGCACCGGCGATCGGGATCGCGTGGCCCATGCCCAGCGGGGCGAACTCGGCGCGAGCCATTTCCGGGTCGATGTTGTCGACCTTGTTGGCCACCACGTGGGAACGCTTGTTACGTTTGCGCAGGTGTTCGGCGATCATCTGGTCGGCGGCGGTGAAACCAGCCTTGGCATCTACCAGGAACAGAACAACATCTGCCTCTTCGATGGCCAGCAGCGACTGCTCGGCCATTTTTTCGTCCATACCATGTTCGTCACCGGAGATACCGCCGGTGTCGATCAGAATGTAGGAACGCCCTTGCCACTTGGCCTCACCGTACTGGCGATCACGGGTCAGACCGGACAAGTCGCCGACAATAGCGTCGCGAGTCCTGGTCAGGCGGTTGAACAAGGTGGATTTGCCGACGTTCGGTCGGCCCACCAGGGCGATTACGGGAACCATGCGGCTCTCCACTTCGTTATTTCAGAAAATACAAAAGCCGCTGCGAGGCAGCGGCTGGTGCTCGGGGCAACACTGTGGGAGCGGGCTTGCTCGCGAAAAACGCTAACAGCACCGCGTTTATTCAGGCTGTACGCGTCATCGTTGACGCCCTTCGCGAGCAGGCTCGCTCCTACCAGTGAAGCTGCCTGGGGGTGTTAACCCCAAGCATAGTTCTTACTTGATGGTCAGGGCTTCCAGTTTGCCGCTGTTGCCATACACATAAATCGTGTCACCCACCACCAGCGGACGGGCACGCAGGCCGTCGCTGTCGATGCGCTCACGGCCGACGAAACGACCGTCAACCTGACTCAGCAGGTGCAGATAACCTTCCAGGTCACCTACCGCAACATAGCTGGAGAACACTTCCGGAGCCGACAGTTGACGACGAGCCAGCGAATCGTTGCTCCACAGCGCGGTGGTGGAACGCTCGTCGACGCCTTCAACGGTGCCCGAGGACAGGCTCACGTAAACGCTGCCGAAACCTTGGGCAATACCGGCATAGCTCGACGCATCGCGCTGCCAGAGTTGACGGCCGCTTTCCAGATCCAGTGCCGCCACGCGACCCTGATAGCTGGCCACGTACAGGGTGCCGCCGGACAGCAGCAGGCCGCCGTCGATGTCGACCACGCGCTCCAGTTCCGAACGACCCTGTGGAATCGCGATCCGTTGTTCCCAGACCGGCACGCCGTTGGAAATATCCAGCGCGACCACTTTACCGGTGGACAGACCTGCCACCGCGAGGCGGTTGGTCACCAGCGGTGCACTGGTGCCACGCAGGGTCAGCACGGCCGGGGTGCTGTCATACACCCAGCGTTGCGTACCGGTGGCAGCATCCAGACCGATCAGACGATCGTCCTGGGTCTGCACGACTACGACGTCACCGTTGTTGGCCGGCGGTGCGAGGACTTCACTGGTCACGCGCGCGCGCCATTTCTCTTCACCGTTGCTGGTGTCCAGAGCGACGACTTCGCCACGCAGCGTACCGATCAGCACCAGACCGTAACCAACGCCGACAGCGCCGGAGACAGGCAGATCAAGATCCTGCTTCCATTTCACGTCGCCATTGCCGCGATCCATGGCCATCACCACGCCGGTTACATCGGCGGCGTAGATGGTGTCACCGTCGATCGCCGGTACCAGCATGTTGTAGGTTTCGCCCTGACCGTCACCGATCGAACGACTCCACTGCTTGTGCAGAACCACTTCTTCTTTGAAGTCGGTCAGCTCGGCCGGTGGCAATTCTTTTTTGCTGTTGCTGCTGCAACCCGCGGCCAACAAGGCCAGAGCCAGCA
This sequence comes from Pseudomonas sp. HMWF006, assembly GCF_003061205.1. NCBI lineage: Bacteria > Pseudomonadati > Pseudomonadota > Gammaproteobacteria > Pseudomonadales > Pseudomonadaceae > Pseudomonas > Pseudomonas sp. HMWF006. The sequence goes on along the minus strand of NZ_QAIU01000595.1, from coordinate 22,202 downwards.
ATGCTGCATGCTTCCAACGGATCACGTCACGCATCCCCTTTGGCCAGGTCGTCGAGCTTGATTTGAAGGCCACCGACCGCCGCTTCATCCGACAGTGCTGCCTTGGCTTTTTGATACGCCTTGTTCGCGTCATCGGTACGGCCCAACTGCACCAGCAGGTCGCCCTTGAGTTCTTCGCGAGTGGCCAGGAACGCTTTGTCGGCGTCGCCGTCGAGCAGTTTCAGGGCGTCTTCGGCCTTGTTCTGCGCGCCGAACACCTGCGCCAGACGCTGACGGGCGATTTCGCCCAGCGCCGGGTTGGCCGGTTT
>NZ_QAIU01000595.1:0-21884 GCF_003061205.1 Pseudomonas sp. HMWF006 | reverse complement strand
CTGCCGTACTGCGCGTACGCGGTGCCGCCGAATTCGCTGTTGAGCTTGCCGGCCAGATCCGCAACGCGGGCCGCATCAGGCTTGCCGTCAGGCGTCAGCGTGGTTTCCAGCAGTTGCTGATAAAGCACCGAGGCGCCTTGCGACTGGTTGCTCTGATACTTGTGATAAGCCTGCCAGCCGAACACGATAACCAGTGCCAACAGGCCGCCGGTGACCAGAGGTTTGCCGTTGCGTGTCCACCAGTCCTTCAAATCCGCCAACTGTTCGTCTTCGGTACTCGACACCCCAATACTCCTTAATCGCTAAATCGGCTGTTTAGACAGCTTCAACCCTGCACGACGCAGGTGGCCAGGTGAGCGGCGAGCGCATCCCAGGCAATGCTTTGTTGTTCGCCCTGGCCACGCAGGGGTTTGAAACCTACCACTTGCTGGGCCATTTCGTCGTCACCCAGGATCAGTGCGTACAGCGCACCGCTCTTGTCGGCTTTCTTGAACTGGCTTTTGAAGCTGCCGGCGCCGGCATTGACTTGCAGACGCAGGTTTGGAAGTTGATCGCGGACACGCTCGGCCAGGGCCAGGCCGGCCAGTTCGGCTTGCTCACCGAAGGCGCAGAGGTAGACGTCGACCTGACGGGAGATTTCTTCCGGGATCTGCTCAAGGGTTTCCAGCATCAGCACCAGACGTTCGATACCCATGGCGAAACCCACGCCGGTAGTCGGCTTGCCGCCCATCTGCTCGACCAGACCGTCGTAACGACCGCCCGCGCAGACAGTGCCCTGGGCGCCGAGCTTGTCGGTGACCCATTCGAATACGGTTTTGCTGTAGTAATCGAGGCCGCGTACCAGCTTCGGGTTGAGCACGTACGGAATGCCGACGGCATCCAGACGCGCCTTCAGGCCTTCGAAGTGGGCACGGGATTCCTCATCCAGGTAGTCCGCCATCTTCGGCGCACCGACCAGCACCGCTTGAGTGTCGGCATTTTTGGTGTCGAGCACGCGCAGCGGATTGGTTTTCAGGCGACGCTGGCTGTCTTCGTCGAGCTTGTCGTGGTGCGCCGAGAGGTACTCGACCAGCGCTTCACGGTAACGACCACGGGACTCGCTGGTGCCCAGGCTGTTGAGTTCGAGCTTGACCGCATCACGGATGCCCAGCTCGCCCCACAGGCGCCAGGTCATGATGATCAGCTCGGCGTCGATGTCCGGACCGTCGAGGTTGAACACCTCCAGACCGATCTGGTGGAACTGGCGATAGCGGCCTTTCTGCGGACGCTCGTGGCGGAACATCGGGCCGATGTACCAGAGTTTCTGCACCTGGCCACCGCCGGTGATGCCGTGTTCGAGCACCGCACGCACGCACGCCGCGGTACCTTCCGGACGCAGGGTCAGGGAGTCGCCGTTGCGGTCTTCGAAGGTGTACATCTCTTTTTCGACGATGTCGGTCACTTCACCGATCGAGCGCTTGAACAGCTCGGTGAATTCGACGATCGGCATGCGAATCTGCTTGTAACCGTAGTTATCCAGCAAACGCGCAACGGTGCCCTCGAAATAACGCCACAGCGGGGTCTGTTCGGGCAGGATGTCGTTCATGCCACGTATGGCTTGCAAAGACTTGCTCACTTTAAATCCTTAAATTCGTTCGGCGCTTCAGTCAGGCTCAGCCGCGCGCGATAACCGCTGCGTCAGCTTCGACCTTCTCGGCCGCTTTCTCGCGGATCAGCTTTTCCAGCTCATCCACCAGATTGTCATTCGTCAGTTTCTGCGACGGCTTGCCGTCGATGTAAATCAGGTTTGGCGTACCGCCGGTCAAGCCGATATGGGCTTCCTTGGCTTCGCCGGGGCCGTTGACCACACAACCGATCACCGCGACATCCAGCGGCACCAGCAGGTCTTCAAGACGCCCTTCCAGCTCGTTCATGGTCTTGACCACATCGAAGTTCTGCCGCGAGCAGCTCGGGCAGGCGATGAAGTTGATGCCACGGGAACGCAGATGCAAAGACTTGAGAATGTCGTAACCGACCTTCACTTCCTCGACCGGGTCGGCCGCCAGCGAGATGCGGATAGTATCGCCAATCCCCTCGGCGAGCAGCATACCTAGGCCCACGGCGGATTTCACTGTGCCCGAACGCAATCCACCGGCTTCGGTAATGCCCAGGTGCAGCGGCTGGACGATTTCCTTGGCCAGCAAGCGGTAGGCTTCGACGGCCATGAACACGTCAGAGGCCTTCACGCTGACCTTGAAGTCCTGGAAATTCAGGCGTTCGAGGTGCTCGACGTGACGCAGGGCGGATTCGACCAGGGCGGCCGGGGTCGGCTCGCCGTACTTCTTTTGCAGGTCTTTTTCCAGGGAACCGGCGTTGACGCCGATGCGGATCGGAATACCGCGATCACGGGCAGCATCGACCACGGCGCGCACGCGGTCTTCACGACCGATGTTGCCCGGGTTGATACGCAGGCAGTCCACACCCAGTTCGGCGACGCGCAAGGCAATCTTGTAGTCGAAGTGGATGTCGGCAACCAGCGGCACCTTGACCAGTTGCTTGATCTTGCCGAACGCCTCGGCGGCGTCCATGTCCGGTACCGAAACGCGGACGATGTCGACGCCGGCCGCTTCCAGACGATTGATCTGGGCAACGGTGGCAGCCACATCATTGGTGTCGCTGTTGGTCATGCTCTGCACAGCGATAGGCGCATCGCCGCCAACAGGTACGTTACCGACCCAGATCTTGCGCGAAACGCGACGTTTGATTGGAGATTCGCCGTGCATGACTTATTGACCCAACTTCAGGCGAGCAGTCTCGCCACTGGTGAACGGAGCGACATCGACCGGCTGGCCGTTGTAGCTGACCTGTGCGGCGCGGGCAACACCCAGGCGCACACTGAGCGGCGGTTTGCCGCTGACAGCCACGCTGTCGCCTTTATGCTTCAGGCCACTGAACAGCACTTTGCCACGGCCATCGGTGACTTGTGCCCAGCAATCGCCGGTGAATTGCAGCTGAACCTGACCATCGCCGGCCGCCGGAGCCGCCACTTCTGCGGTCGGCGCAGGCGCCACCGGTGCAGTGACGGTTGGCGCAGGCATGGCCGGAACAGCCGGTGCCGGAGTCGCCGCAGGGGCAACGACCGGCGCCGGGGTATGAACTGGTGCGGTTGGCGCTACCGCCGGCGCAGTTGGTGCCGTCGCCGGAGCAACAGGCTCGGCACCGGTCGATTCTGCGGTGGTTTCGGAGGGTGGCAAGGCCAGGGAAGTCGAGCTTTCGGCCTGGTTTTGCGCGACTGCCTGGTCTTCCGGCTCGTCGATCGGATGAATCTGGGTAGTGCCGTCGGCGCCTTCGACTTCGACGTGCTCCGGGGCCAGGGTGGTCAAATCCTTGATCCGCTGCGACGTCTGATCCTGCCACCAGACGAAACCGCCGCCGATGACCGCGATCAGCAACAACAGGCTGACGATACGCAAGATCGTGTGGGAGACCCGCACTGGCTCTTCGATACGGCCCAGGGCGTGGACGTTGCTGCCCTGGGAGTCGGTACCGGTGGACTGGTCGAATTGCTGAACCAGAACGGTCTGGTCCATGCCGAGCAATTTGGCATAGGCGCGAATGTAACCGCGAGCAAAGGTATGCCCCGGCAGCTTGTCGAAAGCGCCGGCTTCAAGATTGCTCAGGGAAGACACGGTGAGGTTGAGCTTGAGGGCCACTTCGGCCAGCGACCAGCCATTGCTTTCGCGGGCCTGGCGCAGAGTCTCACCGGGGTTAACGCGATTCGCTGCTACAACTTCGGGATGCGCCGCTTTCATCATTGCTCCGACAGGTATTGCTGATATTCCGGCGTACCGGGATAGAGTCGTTTTAATTGCAGGCCGTAACTGGCGGCCTTGTCGCGATCTTCAAACACTTTTGCCAGCCGAACGCCGAGCAATAGACTACGTGCATTTTGCTCGGTTAGCAGGCTGAAACGGTCGTAATAGTCACGCGCGGGCACATAATGCCTGTCTTCGAAGGACAACTCAGCCATTTCCAGCAAGGCACGCGGTTGTTGACGATTCAGACGCAGAGCCTTTTCCAGCTGCTGCTGCGCCAGATCGCGCTGACCGAGCTTCGCCGCCGTCATGCCGAGGTTCTCGAACACTCGCGAACGCTCAGGATACAGGGTATCGGCGGCCGCCTGTTCAAAACGCTCGTAGGCTTCCTTGTAACGCTGTTCTTCGTAGAGAAAACTGCCGTAGTTGTTGAGGGTGCGCGCATCGGCGGGTCGGGAGGACAGGGCTTTGCGAAAGTGCTCGTCAGCCAGTTTCGGCTCCATTTCGGCCTGAAACACCAGCCCGAGGGCGGCATTGGCGTCAGGGTCGGAATCGTCAAGCTCCAGCGCCTTTTTCAGCGGCACCTTGGCCCGCTCGGTCATGCCCTGCTGCAAGTACCCCAGGCCCAACTGCACGTAGGCAGCCCGCGCTTCATCGCGGCCCTTGCTGGTCTTCATCGGGTTGTAGTCACCCGACAGGACACAACCAGCACACAGGCTGGCTATCAGCAACAGCAGCGCAAAGCGCAGGGACATAGAGATCCTCTCTTAGTTAGTGTTCGCGGCGTTCTGTGCCAGATCGCCGTCGGCGCTCAACTCACGCACGGCGATGTAACGTTCGCTGCGACGGGTGCGATCCAGCACCTGCCCTACCAATTGACCACACGCGGCGTCGATGTCTTCACCACGGGTGGTGCGGACGGTGACGTTGTAACCGGCCTGATGCAGTTGATCCTGGAACCGGCGGATAGCGTTGTTGCTCGGCCGCTCGTACCCGGAGTGCGGGAACGGGTTGAACGGGATCAGGTTGATCTTGCACGGAATGTCTTTCAGCAACTCGATCATTTCCACGGCGTGCTCAAGTTTGTCGTTGACGTCCTTGAGCAAGGTGTACTCGATGGTCAGCACACGCTTCTCGCCGAGGGCGGACATGTAGCGCTGGCACGACTCGAGCAGCATCTTAAGCGGATACTTCTTGTTGATCGGCACCAATTGGTTACGTAATGCGTCATTCGGTGCGTGCAGGGACAACGCCAGGGAGACGTCGATGTGCTTGGCCAGCTCATCGATCATCGGCACCACACCCGACGTGGACAGGGTCACGCGGCGCTTGGAGATCCCGTAGCCGAGGTCATCCATCATCAGATGCATGGCGGCCACGACGTTGTCGAAGTTCAGCAGCGGTTCGCCCATGCCCATCATCACCACGTTGGTGATGGCGCGGTCGATGGTAGCCGGAACACTGCCGAAAGATTTGTTGGCAATCCACACCTGACCGATGACTTCGGCGGCAGTGAGGTTGCTGTTGAAGCCTTGCTTGCCGGTGGAGCAGAAACTGCAGTCCAGGGCACAGCCTGCCTGGGACGAAACGCACAGCGTGCCGCGTTTGCCCTGGGGAATGTACACGGTCTCGACACAGCTGCCGGACGCCACGCGCACCACCCACTTACGGGTGCCGTCGCTGGAGATGTCCTCGCTGACCACTTCGGGACCACGAACCTCGGCAATAGCCTTGAGCTTGTCGCGCAGGGCCTTGCTGACGTTCGTCATGGCGTCGAAATCATCGACGCCAAAGTGGTGAATCCATTTCATTACCTGACCGGCACGGAAACGCTTCTCCCCGATTGAGTCGAAGAATTTTTCCATTTCCGGCTGGGTCAGACCCAGCAGGTTTGTTTTAACAGTCGATGTAGTCATGGATTCACCTTCACTCTCAAGCCAATGCTTAGCGAGTGGTTACTTCAGTAGCTGCGAAGAAGTACGAGATTTCGCGAGCAGCAGCGGCTTCGGAGTCCGAACCGTGAACGGCGTTGGCGTCGATCGACTCAGCGAAGTCAGCACGGATGGTACCGGCAGCAGCTTCTTTAGGGTTGGTAGCGCCCATCAGCTCACGGTTGCGAGCGATAGCGTTTTCGCCTTCCAGAACCTGAACAACAACCGGACCGGAGATCATGAAAGCAACCAGGTCACCGAAGAAACCACGCTCTTTGTGCTCAGCGTAGAAGCCTTCAGCTTCGGCTTTGGACAGCTGCTTCATTTTCGAAGCAACAACTTTCAGACCAGCCTTTTCGAAGCGGGTAACGATTTCGCCGGCAGCGCCTTTAGCAACGGCGTCAGGCTTGATGATGGAGAAAGTACGTTGAACAGCCATGGTGTAACTCCAGAAACGGTAATTTGCGAAAAATTAAACCCGCGAATTATACGCGGGTTCTTGGGTATTGCCTAACCTGCGAGGACGATCAGTCGACTTCTTCGATCCAGAGCGCCTGAACCGCTTCCAACACCTTCTCGCCGACACGGCCAGAGGTGTTGTCGAAGTCAGGCAGTTCCATGATCCATCGCTGCAGGTCGACGAAATTGACAGAAAGCGGATCTACATCCGGTTTGGCTTCGGCCAATTCTTCTGCAATGCGTTGAACATCATTCCAACCGTAGCTCATGACAGTCTTACCAGTCAGTGCGGCGCTTCAGCCGCATGGTTAAGCGAATATTTCGGGATTTCGACGGTGATGTCTTCTTCACCGACGATAGCCTGACAGGCCAGACGCGACTGCGCTTCAAGACCCCAGGCGCGATCGAGAAAGTCTTCTTCCAGCTCGTCCGCCTCTTCCAGCGAGTCGAAACCCTCGCGGATGATGCAGTGGCACGTGGTGCAAGCGCAGACGCCGCCACAGGCACTTTCCATCTCGATATGGTGTTCGTGGGCCAGTTCAAGAATAGATGTGCCGGGCGCAGCCTCGACCACCATGCCCTCAGGGCAAAACTTCTCGTGTGGCAGAAAAATGACCTGCGGCATCAGATATCCTCGATTTCATTCAGATTGCGCCCCGACAGAGCGGCTTTCACCGTCAGATCCATGCGGCGGGCAGCAAAAGCATCGGTCACTTGCGACAGACGCTTGGTCTGCTGCTCGATGGCGTAACCATCGGTGCCTTTCATCAGTTCAATGAGTTCCTGCACCTGCAGGTCGATGACCATGCGCTCTTCGGCGTCGAGCAAACGCTCGCCATCGGCCTCCAGAGCGCCCTGCACCGCTTCGATCAGGCGCTGGGCATCGACTTGCTGCTCACGCAGAACACGGGCGACCTTGTCGTCGTTGGCGTGCTGGAACGAGTCCTTGAGCATCTTGGCGATTTCGCCGTCGGTCAGTCCGTACGACGGCTTGACCTGAATACTCGCCTCAACGCCCGAACCCAATTCACGGGCGGACACGCTGAGCAGACCGTCGGCATCGACCTGGAAGGTCACGCGAATCTTCGCCGCCCCGGCCACCATTGCTGGAATGCCGCGCAGTTCGAAGCGTGCCAGGGAGCGGCAGTCGCTGATCAGCTCGCGCTCGCCCTGCAACACGTGGATCGCCATGGCCGACTGGCCATCTTTATAAGTGGTGAAGTCCTGAGCGCGAGCGACCGGGATGGTGGTGTTGCGCGGAATCACCTTCTCCATCAGACCGCCCATGGTTTCCAGCCCCAGGGACAGCGGAATCACATCGAGCAGCAGCAGTTCGCCGCCATCACGCTTGTTGCCAGCCAGCGTATCCGCCTGGATCGCGGCCCCGATGGCCACCACTTGATCCGGGTCGATTTCCGTCAATGGCTGACGACCAAAAGCTTCGGCGACCGCTTCGCGCACACGCGGCACACGGGTCGAACCGCCGACCATGACCACGGCGTGTACGTCTTCCAGTTCGATACCGGAATCGCGCACGGCACGACGGCAGGCTTTCAGGCTGCGGGCAACCATCGGCTCGATCAGCGCATCGAAGGCTTCGCGGGTCAACTGCGCTTTCCAGTCACCGTAGGCGACTTCAACGCTGGCGGCATCGGTCAGGGCTTCTTTGGCTGCGCAGGCGGTTTGCAGCAGATTGCGTTGTGCGCCTGGATCGAGATCGGCGGACAGGCCGGCGCTCTCGATGATCCAGCCGGCAATCGCGTGGTCGAAGTCATCGCCACCCAGGGCGCTGTCGCCGCCGGTAGCCAGTACTTCGAAAACACCGCCAGTTAGGCGCAAAATCGAAATATCGAAGGTGCCGCCGCCCAGGTCATAGATAGCAACCAGGCCTTCGGCATGTTGATCCAGACCATAAGCCACAGCGGCTGCGGTCGGCTCGTTGAGCAGACGCAGCACGTTCAGACCGGCGAGTTTTGCCGCATCCTTGGTGGCTTGACGTTGCGCATCGTCGAAATACGCCGGAACGGTGATCACCGCGCCAACCAGCTCACCACCCAAAGTCGCTTCAGCACGCTGACGCAGGACCTTGAGGATATCGGCAGAAACTTCGACCGGGCTTTTCGGGCCCTGCACGGTGTCGATGAACGGCATGTGCGATTCGCCGCCGACAAAGCGGTACGGCAGTTGCTCGCCCAATTGTTTGACGTCGGACAGACCGCGCCCCATCAGGCGCTTGACCGACAGCACAGTGTTCAAGGGATCGGAGGACGCGGCCAGCTTGGCCGATTCGCCAACCTCGACACGATCGGCGTGATAACGCACGGCGGACGGCAGGATGACCTGCCCGTCAGCGTCGGCCAGTGGCTCGGAAAGACCACTGCGCAACGCAGCGACCAGCGAATTGGTAGTGCCCAAGTCGATCCCCACAGCCAGACGACGCTGGTGCGGTTGAGGACTTTGGCCGGGTTCGGCGATCTGCAGTAGGGCCATCGTGATCAGGACTTATCTGTATATCAGGCGTGCGACCGGAGCGGCACTGGGTTAATCGTCGAGGCGCTCTTCTAACTGGCGCACTTCGTAGGTGAGCTTGTCGAGGAACTGCATGCGTCGCATCAGGCGCTCGGCCTGTTCGCGTTGCGCTGCATCATCCCAACAGGCTGCGAAGCTTTCGTTCAACTGTTCCTGAGCGACTTTCAGGCGCCGCTTGAACACAGCAACACCGTCAAGATCGGCGCTGTCCTGGAGGTCTTCGAGCTCTTCGCGCCATTGCATCTGCTGCAAAAGAAACTCGGGGTCGTGAACCGTGACCTCCATCGGCACTTCATGCCCGCTGATGGTCAGCAGGTAGCGAGCGCGCTGGGCCGGACTCTTGAGCGTCTGATAGGCGTCGTTGAGCCGTGCAGACTGCTCGAGCGCCGACCGCTGCTCGCGCTCGGAAGCGTCGGCAAAGCGGTCAGGATGAACGCCGCGCGCCAACTCACGATAGCGCGTGGCCAACTGCTCGAGATCCAGGCGGAAGCTCGGTTGCAGCTCGAATAAAGCGAAATGACAAGGAATACCCACGACAAGCCTCAGATGTTGAAGCTTTCGCCGCAGCCACATTCACCGCGTACGTTGGGGTTGTTGAACTTGAAGCCTTCGTTCAACCCTTCCTTGACGAAATCGAGCTCGGTGCCGTCCAGGTAAGCCAGGCTTTTCGGGTCGATGATCACTTTTTCGCCGTGACTCTCGAACACCTGATCCTCGGCAACCACCTCGTCGACAAACTCCAGCACGTAGGCAAGGCCGGAACAGCCTGTGGTGCGAACACCCAGACGAATCCCTTCACCTTTGCCGCGCCCGTCGAGGGAGCGTCGCACGTGTCGAGCAGCCGCTTCTGTCATGCTGATAGCCATCGTTGACTCCTTACTCGTCGCCCAATGCTTAGATCAAGCCTTTCTTCTGCTTGTAATCGCGAACAGCTGCCTTGATGGCGTCTTCAGCGAGTACCGAGCAGTGGATTTTCACTGGCGGCAGGGCCAGTTCTTCGGCCAGCTGAGTGTTCTTGATGGTTTCCGCTTCGTCCAGGGTCTTGCCCTTCATCCACTCGGTGGCGAGGGAGCTGGAAGCGATTGCCGAACCGCAGCCGTAAGTCTTGAACTTGGCGTCTTCAATCACGCCCTGCTCGTTGACCTTGATCTGCAGACGCATCACGTCGCCGCACGCCGGCGCGCCGACCATGCCGGTGCCGACATCCGGATCTTCGGCATTCATCTTGCCGACGTTGCGCGGGTTTTCGTAGTGGTCGATGACCTTTTCGCTGTAAGCCATGATTCTCAATCCTCACTCATCAGGGCCGCTCTTCAGGCCCTGCAACTGCGCTGCGTAATCGCCGCGTCGCTACAGGATCTGTATCCGGCGGCTTCTATATTTAGTGTGCCGCCCACTCGATCTTCGAGATATCGACGCCGTCTTTGTACATGTCCCACAGCGGCGACAGAGCGCGCAGCTTGGTAACGGCCTCGCAGACTTTCTGCGCGGCGTAGTCGATTTCTTCTTCGGTGGTGAAACGGCCGAAGGTGAAGCGGATCGAGCTGTGTGCCAGTTCGTCGTTGCGGCCCAGAGCGCGCAGTACATACGAAGGCTCCAGCGACGCCGAGGTGCACGCCGAACCGGATGATACCGCCAGATCCTTGAGCGCCATGATCAGCGACTCGCCTTCAACGTAGTTGAAGCTCAGGTTCAGGTTGTGCGGAACGCGGGCGGTCAGGCTGCCGTTGACGTACAGCTCTTCCAGATGCTCGACCTGCTTGTAGAAGCGGTCGCTCAACGCTTTGATACGAACGTTTTCGGCAACCATGTCTTCCTTGGCCACACGGAACGCTTCGCCCATGCCGACGATCTGGTGGGTCGCCAGGGTACCGGAGCGCATGCCGCGCTCGTGACCGCCGCCGTGCATGGTCGCTTCGATGCGCACACGCGGCTTGCGGCTGACGTACAGCGCGCCGATGCCTTTAGGGCCATAAGTCTTGTGGGCGGAGAACGACATCATGTCGACTTTCAGTTTCTGCAGGTCGATTTCGACCTTGCCAGTGGACTGAGCGGCGTCGACGTGGAACAGGATGCCTTTCGAACGCAGCATCTCGCCGATGGCGGCGATGTCGTTGATGGTGCCGATTTCGTTGTTCACGTGCATCACCGAAACCAGAATGGTGTCGTCGCGCAGTTCGGCTTCGATCATCGCCGGGGTGATCAGACCGTCTTCAGTCGGCTCGAGGTACGTCACTTCGAAACCTTCACGCTCCAGCTGGCGCATGGTGTCGAGGACAGCCTTGTGCTCGATCTTGGAGGTGATCAGGTGCTTGCCCTTGGAGGCGTAGAAATGTGCCGCACCCTTGATTGCCAGGTTATCGGATTCGGTGGCACCGGAAGTCCAGACGATTTCGCGCGGGTCGGCGTTGACCAGATCAGCCACCTGACGACGGGCGTTTTCGACCGACTCTTCAGCTTTCCAGCCAAACACGTGGGAACGGGACGCCGGGTTACCGAAGTTTCCGTCGACCAGCAGGCACTCACTCATTTTTTGCGCAACACGCGGATCAACCGGGGTGGTCGCAGAGTAATCAAGGTAAATCGGCAATTTCATGGACTATCTCCTAAATCAGGGCTGGCGTGCCGCTAGCTCTTCGGCTGTCATTCGACGGCGGACGCTTCAATCTTGTCCAGGCGTGGCGCCTTGCTGTTGCAACGGCGCTGGTCCTGACGCTGGGCTACTTCTTGCACCTCACGGCGAGTCACAAGGTCAGCCAAGCTGATACCGCTCAGAAATTCGTGAATCTGCAGGCTCAGGTCGCACCACAGATGGTGGGTCAGGCAGGTGTCGCCGGAATGGCAATCGCCCTGGCCCTGGCATTTGGTTGCATCGACCGATTCGTTCACCGCATCGATCACCTGAGCGACCTGGATGCCCTGCATGTCGCGGGACAACTGATAGCCACCGCCTGGGCCGCGAACACTGGAAACCAGGTTACTGCGGCGCAGCTTGGCGAACAGCTGTTCGAGATAGGACAGGGAGATGCCTTGGCGCTCGGAGATATCGGCCAGGGACACGGGCCCGTGCTGCGCGTGCAACGCCAGGTCAAGCATGGCAGTCACGGCGTATCGGCCTTTTGTAGTCAGTCGCATGGACAGTTACCACGGAGTTCGGAATGGGCGGGAGTATGCAATTCCCGAGCATTTAAGTCAACTATAAGACCTAGTGCTTTAGTCGGGTTTACCCGCAAAAGAGCGCGCGCATCATAGCAAAGGCTGGCGACGTACAGCCAGCAGTACCGCGTGACGCTCATCGCGAGCAGGCTCCCCTGACAGGGAAACGCTTTTGAAATGCAGGAGTGAGCCTGCTCGCGATGGCAGCGCTGCGGTTTAGCTGGCCTGACTCTGATCCTTGCCCTTCACGCAGGCGAAGTCTTCTTCACGCAACTCAGGCAAATCTTTCGCACAGTAATTGCTGCCCAGATCCTTCAGCGCGCCGCACATCCCTTCCAGCCGTCCGTCCACCGCTTGCAGGTGATCGAGCAACTGACCGATGGCACGTGCCACCGGATCGGGCATGTCTTCGCTGACGCCGTAGGCATCGAAACCGATCTTCTCGGCCATGGCCTTGCGCTTGGCGTCCTGTTCCTCGTCCGACTTGACGATGATTCGTCCCGGAATGCCGACCACAGTCGCGCCCGGCGGCACTTCTTTGGTCACCACGGCATTGGAACCGACCTTGGCGCCGGCACCGACCGTGAACGGCCCCAGCACCTTGGCCCCGGCGCCGACAACAACACCGTCACCCAGAGTCGGGTGGCGCTTGCCCTTGTTCCAACTGGTGCCACCGAGGGTCACGCCCTGATAAATGGTCACGTCGTCACCGATCTCGGCGGTTTCACCAATGACGATGCCCATACCATGGTCGATGAAGAAGCGACGCCCGACCTTGGCCCCCGGATGAATCTCGATGCCGGTCAACCAGCGACCGAAGTTCGACACCAGCCGCGCCAGCCATTTCAACTCATTGCGCCACAGCATGCCGGCCAACCGGTGAATCCAGATCGCATGCATGCCGGGGTAGCAGGTCAGGACTTCAAAAGCGTTACGCGCCGCCGGGTCTCGATGGAATACGCTCTGGATATCTTCACGCAAACGCTCAAACATCATTTAGTCCTTCCGCTTAAGAAGCTCACCACGGGCCGCTTTCTGGGTTTCCGTGAGGATGCCACGCAAAATATTCATTTCCGCCCGACTGACCGAGCTGCGTCCGTACAACCGGCGCAGGCGCGCCATCAAGTGCCGGGGCTTTTCCGGATCGAGGAATTCGATGGCGACCAGCGTCTGCTGCAGATGCTCATAAAAGCGCTCCAGCTCATCCATGGTCGCCAGCTCGGCACTTTTCACCGAAGCCACTTCTTCTTTCTCGATCTTGCTCGGCTGACCTTGTGCCGCCAGCCAGGCCATGCGCACTTCATAGCTCAACACCTGCACCGCCGCCCCGAGATTCAGCGAACTGAACTCTGGATCGGAGGGGATGTGCACGTGAAAGTGACATCGCTGCAGCTCTTCATTGGTCAGGCCGGAATCTTCACGACCGAACACCAGGGCGATTTGCGCGCCCTGCCCGGCTTCCTCGACCACTTTGCTGCCGCATTCGCGCGGATCGAGCAGCGGCCAGGGAATGCGCCGGTCACGGGCGCTGGTGCCAAGCACCAGATTGCAGCCGACCAAGGCGTCTTCCAGGGTGGCGACGACTTGCGCGTTTTCAAGGATGTCACCGGCACCCGAAGCTCGAGCATCGGCTTCGTGATGCGGAAATACCCGCGGTTCGACCAGTACCAGCCGCGACAGACCCATGTTTTTCATGGCGCGCGCGGCCCCGCCGATGTTGCCGGGGTGGCTGGTGTTGACCAGGACGACACGAATGTTCTGCAGCAAGGGAGGCGCTCTCGGACACGGGAAAGGGGTGCAAATCTTACAGAACAGCCTACCGTTAAGCTATGAAAGCTAACAGCGTCCTTCACCTGAAGAAAAGTTCTGATAGAATGCGCGGCTTTCTTTAACAACCTTAGGTGACACATCCATGCAGCCCATGCTGAATATCGCGCTGCGCGCCGCCCGCAGCGCCAGTGAACTGATCTTCCGCTCCATCGAGCGCCTGGATACCATCAAGGTCGACGAAAAAGACGCCAAGGATTATGTATCCGAGGTTGATCGCGCCGCCGAACAAAAAATCATTGATGCCCTGCGCAAGGCTTACCCGAATCACTCGATCCAGGGTGAAGAGACTGGTCTGCACGCCGGTACCGGCATCGAAGGCGAAGAGTACCTGTGGATCATTGATCCGCTGGACGGCACCACCAACTTCCTGCGCGGCATTCCTCACTTCGCTGTCAGCATTGCCTGTAAATACCGTGGCCGCCTGGAACACGCTGTTGTTCTGGACCCGGTTCGCCAGGAAGAATTCACTGCCAGCCGTGGTCGCGGCGCTCAACTGAACGGTCGTCGTCTGCGCGTCAGCGGTCGTACCAGCCTCGACGGTGCACTGCTGGGCACTGGCTTCCCGTTCCGTGACGACCAGATGGACAACCTCGACAACTACCTGGGCATGTTCCGCGCCCTGGTTGGCCAGACTGCCGGCATCCGCCGCGCCGGTTCCGCCAGCCTGGACCTGGCCTACGTGGCCGCCGGTCGTTTCGATGCATTCTGGGAATCGGGCCTGTCCGAGTGGGACATGGCTGCGGGCGCCCTGCTGATTCAGGAAGCCGGCGGCCTGGTGAGCGACTTCACCGGCGGTCACGACTTCCTTGAAAAAGGCCACATCGTTGCCGGCAACACCAAATGCTTCAAGGCAGTCCTGACGGCGATCCAGCCGCACCTGCCGGCCTCGCTGAAGCGCTAAGCTTCCCGCGAAACGCAAAAAAGCACCCTTCGGGGTGCTTTTTTTATGCCTGGAATTCGACCTCTACCACACCACTCCTACAGGGGATTTGTTGCGCGGCCTAAATGGCGGGCACAAAAAAAGCACCCCGCAGGGTGCTTCTTTTTAAAACAGTCGACCCTTACTGAGCCGGCTCATTCTGCGACAGAATCAACTTGCCGTCCTTGTCGACCGGAATCTGATTGCCCGGATCACGATCCATCCGCACTTTACCTTCCTTGCCATCGAGCGAGTAACGCACGTCGTAGCCGACGACTTTGTCACTGATGTCATTGACCGTGTTGCAGCGGGTTTGCGTGGTGGTGTAGGTGTCACGCTCCTGCATGCCTTCCTGCACCTTGTTACCCGCATAACCGCCACCGACCGCACCCGCTACCGTGGCAATCTTCTTGCCGGTGCCGCCGCCAATCTGATTGCCCAGCAAACCACCTGCCAGCGCACCCACAACGGTACCGGCAATCTGGTGTTGATCTTTTACCGGTGCCTGACGAGTCACTGTCACGTCCTTGCACACTTCACGTGGAGTCTTGATCTGTGTTTTAACCGGCTCAACGGCCAAAACTTGCGCATACTCAGGGCCGCTTTTAACCAGGCTGTAGGTGGCAACAGCACCCCCGGCAGTCACACCGACAGCACCCAATACCGCACCAACCAGCAACGACTTGTTCACATGAACCTCCTGACCATCACATGCGGGACGCGCCCGCGCTTCTCCCAGCCTTGGAGCATAAAAAAAGGCGCGAGTTCAACTCGCGCCTTTTTTGGCTGACAGCTGGAAAAAAGCGATGGCCGTTATGGACGGTCGTCGACTTCCTTTTCGGTGTTGGCCGGTGGAATCAGGTCTTCAGTGGTCAGGTTCAGCCAGATCAGCACCACGTTCGCGATGTAGATCGAGGAGTAAGTACCCGCCAGCACACCGATGAACAGGGCGATGGAGAAGCCAAACAGGTTGTCGCCACCGAAGAACAGCAGTGCCGCGATCGCCAGCAACGTGGAGATCGACGTCGCCATGGTGCGCAACAGGGTCTGAGTGGTCGAGATGTTGATGTTCTCGATCAGCGAAGCCTTGCGCAACACGCGGAAGTTCTCACGAACCCGGTCGAACACGACGATGGTGTCGTTCAGCGAGTAACCGATGATCGCCAGCACTGCCGCCAGCACCGTCAGGTCGAAGGTGATCTGGAAGAACGACAGGATACCCACGGTCACGATCACGTCGTGGATCAGCGAAACGATGGCGCCGACCGCGAACTTCCACTGAAAGCGGAAAGCCAGGTAGATCAGGATGCCGCCGAGCGCCAGCAGCATGCCGAGGCCGCCCTGGTCGCGCAGCTCTTCACCGACCTGCGGACCGACGAACTCGACGCGCTTGACCGTTGCCGGGTTGTCGCCGCCGACTTTCTGCAGCGCGTCCGCGACTTGATGGCCCAGCTGCGGGTCTTCACCCGGCATGCGCACCAACAGGTCGGTGGTTGCACCGAAGTTCTGCACCACGGCTTCGTGGTAACCGGAAGCCACCAGTTGCTCGCGCACCTTGGTGACATCCGCCGGACGCTCGTAGGTCAGCTCGATGAGCGTACCGCCGGTGAAGTCCAGGCCCCAGTTCATGCCCTTGTGGAAGACGCTGAAAATAGCCAGCAACGTGAGAAACACTGTGACGCCGAACGCGAAGTTGCGAACGCCCATGAAGTTGATTGTACGTAACATGGCAGCCCCTTAAATCCACAACTTCTTGAAGTCACGACCGCCGAAGATCAGGTTGACCATCGCGCGGGTCACCATGATGGCCGTGAACATCGAGGTAAAGATCCCGAGGGACATGGTCACTGCGAACCCCTTCACCGGGCCGGTGCCCATGGCGAAGAGGATGCCGCCGACCAGCAGAGTGGTCAGGTTGGCGTCGAGAATCGCGGTGAATGCCCGGCCGAAGCCTTCATTGATTGCACGCTGCACGGTCATGCCGGCGGCGATCTCTTCACGGATCCGCGAGAAGATCAGCACGTTGGCGTCGACCGCCATGCCCATGGTCAAGACGATACCGGCGATACCCGGCAGGGTCAGCGTTGCCCCCAGCAGCGACATCAGCGCCAGCAGCAGGACCATGTTCACCGCCAGTGCCACGGTGGCGATCACACCGAAGAAGCGGTAGATGGCGATGATGAATAGCGAGACGAACAGCATGCCCCACAGCGATGCATCAATACCCTTGGTGATGTTGTCAGCACCCAGGCTCGGACCGATTGTGCGCTCTTCAGCGAAGTACATCGGCGCGGCCAGACCACCGGCACGCAGCAGCAGTGCCAGTTCGGACGATTCGCCCTGGCCATTCAGGCCGGTGATACGGAACTGCGCACCCAACGGCGACTGAATGGTCGCCAGGCTGATGATCTTCTTCTCTTCCTTGAAGGTCTGTACAGGAACGTCTTTCTCGACGCCGCCCACAACCTGCTTGGTGTAAGTGGTGACCGGACGCTGTTCGATGAAGATCACCGCCATGCTGCGACCGACGTTGGAACGGGTCGCGCGGCTCATCAGTTCGCCACCGTGACCATCCAGACGGATGTTCACTTCCGGAGTGCCGTGCTCGCCGAAACCGGCCTTGGCGTCAGTCACCTGGTCACCGGTGATGATCAGGCCACGCTCGATCTGTGCCGGCGGACGCTTGCCTTCACGGAACTCGAAGGTTTCGGAAGTGGCTTTCGAAGCACCTGGCTCAGCCGCCAGACGGAACTCGAGGTTGGCCGTCTTGCCGAGGATACGCTTGGCTTCGGCAGTGTCCTGCACGCCCGGCAACTCAACCACAATGCGGTTGGCGCCCTGACGCTGGACGATCGGTTCGGCAACACCCAGCTCGTTGACGCGGTTACGTACCGTGGTCAGGTTCTGCTTGATGGAGTATTCACGGATTTCCGCCAGCTTGGCCGGGGTCATCGCCAGACGCAGCACCGGTTGACCGTTGAGGTCGGCCGGAACAATGTCGAAATCGTTGAAGTTCTTGCGGATCAGTGCACGGGCCTGTTCGCGGGAGTCTTCATCGCTGAAGCCCAGCTGAATGGCACCGCCCAGTTGCGGCAGGCTGCGATAGCGCAACTTCTCTTTGCGCAGCAGGCTCTTGACGTCGCCTTCGTAGACTTTCAGGCGTGCGTCGAGGGCTTTGTCCATGTCCACTTCCAGCAGGAAGTGCACACCACCAGACAAGTCCAGACCCAGCTTCATCGGGTGCGCGCCCAGATTGCGCAGCCATTGCGGGGTGGTTTGTGCCAGGTTCAGCGCGACGACGTAGTCATCACCCAATGCCTTGCGCACAACGTCTTTGGCCGGCAGCTGGTCTTCAGCCTTGGTCAGACGGATCAGACCGCCCTTGCCGCCCGCCGCCAGGGTGGCAGCCTTGACGTTGATCCCGGACTCGTGAAGCGCGGTGCTTACGCGATCCAGATCGGCCTGATTGACCTGCAGGGCCGTGCTGGCACCGCTGATCTGAATGGCCGGGTCATCGGGGTAAAGATTGGGAGCGGAATAAATCAGACCGATCGCCAGCAAAGCCAGGATCAGAATGTATTTCCACAGAGGATATTTGTTCAGCATCACGCCGCCCGTTATGAACGCGGGGCGCCTTGCGCGCCCCGTCGATTGAGTAGAAGTTGTTACCTTTAGATCGCTTTCAGCGTGCCTTTTGGCAGCGTGGCAGCGATGGCGCCCTTCTGGAACTTCATTTCCACGGTGTCGGAAACTTCCAGAACCACGAAGTCATCGGCCACTTTGGTGATCTTGCCGGCGATGCCGCCGGTGGTGACCACTTCGTCGCCCTTGGCAAGGCTGCTCAGCAGGTTCTTCTGCTCTTTGGCGCGCTTGGCCTGTGGACGCCAGATCATCAGGTAGAAGATGACCAGGAAGCCGACCAGGAAAATCCACTCGAAGCCGCCGCCCATTGGGCCAGCAGCAGCCGGTGCAGCTGCGTCAGCCATGGCGTTAGAGATAAAAAAGCTCATTTAGCACTCCAGTTGCAAATGTTGAATCTTGGGGTCAGAAAACTCAGTCCAAAGGCGGAACGGGGAGCCCGCGTTTGGCGTAGAAGGCATCGACAAAGGCGGCCAATGTACCCTGTTGAATAGCCTCGCGCAAACCAGCCATCAGCACCTGATAATGGCGCAAGTTATGGATGGTATTGAGCATGCTGCCGAGCATTTCGCCGCACTTGTCCAGGTGATGCAGATAAGCGCGAGAGAAGTTCTGGCAGGTATAACAATCGCAGGTCGGATCCAGCGGCGAATCATCATGGCGATGGAACGCGTTACGGATCTTCAGCACGCCAGTATCAATGAACAGATGCCCATTGCGGGCATTACGGGTTGGCATCACGCAATCGAACATGTCCACACCGCGGCGCACACCCTCAACCAGATCTTCCGGTTTGCCAACGCCCATAAGGTAACGAGGTTTGTCAGCCGGCATCATGCCCGGCAGATAATCCAGCACCTTGATCATCTCGTGCTTCGGCTCGCCCACCGACAGACCGCCGATGGCCAGGCCATCGAAGCCGATCTTGTCGAGGCCCTCCAGCGAGCGCATGCGCAGATCCTGGTGCATGCCGCCCTGAACGATACCGAACAGCGCCGCGGTGTTATCGCCATGCGCGTTTTTCGAGCGCTGAGCCCAACGCAGCGACAGTTCCATGGATACACGGGCGACGTCTTCGTCAGCCGGGTACGGCGTGCATTCGTCGAAGATCATCACGATGTCGGAACCGAGATCGCGCTGCACTTGCATCGACTCTTCAGGGCCCATGAACACTTTCGAGCCATCGACCGGCGAGGCGAAGGTCACGCCTTCCTCCTTGATCTTGCGCATCGCGCCCAGGCTGAACACCTGGAAGCCGCCGGAGTCGGTGAGAATCGGGCCTTTCCACTGCATGAAGTCGTGCAGGTCGCCGTGCTCTTTGATCACCTCGGTGCCCGGGCGCAGCCACAGGTGGAAGGTGTTGCCCAGAATGATTTCCGCGCCGGTGGCCACGATGTCACGCGGCAACATGCCCTTGACCGTGCCATACGTGCCCACCGGCATGAAGGCCGGGGTCTCGACGGTGCCACGGGGGAAGGTCAGACGACCACGACGGGCCTTGCCATCAGTGGCAAGCAGCTCGAACGACATACGACAGGTGCGACTCATACTGTTTCCTCAGGGCCGCGCGGCGCGGGATTACGGGTGATGAACATCGCATCACCGTAGCTGAAAAAGCGGTACCCGTTGTCGACGGCGGCTTTATAGGCGGCCATGGTTTCGGGATAACCGGCGAACGCCGAAACCAGCATCAACAGCGTGGATTCGGGCAAATGGAAATTAGTGACCAGCGCATCGACCACATGGAACGGCCGGCCCGGGTAGATAAAGATGTCGGTGTCGCCACTAAACGGCTTGAGCACACCATCGCGCGCGGCACTTTCCAGCGAACGCACGCTGGTGGTGCCCACGGCAATCACCCGACCACCGCGTGCACGGCAGGCGGCTACGGCATCGACCACCTCCTGGCCGACTTCCAGCCACTCGCTGTGCATGTGGTGATCTTCGATTTTGTCGACGCGCACCGGCTGGAACGTACCCGCGCCGACGTGCAGCGTGACGAACGCGGTCTCGACGCCCTTGGCGGCAATCGCCTCCATCAGCGGCTGATCGAAATGCAGCCCCGCCGTCGGCGCCGCCACCGCACCGAGACGCTGGGCGTACACGGTCTGATAGCGCTCGCGATCGGAGCCTTCGTCCGGGCGGTCTATATAGGGAGGCAACGGCATGTGCCCGACACGGTCGAGCAGCGGCAAGACTTCTTCATCGAAGCCCAGCTCGAACAACGCGTCGTGACGCGCAAGCATCTCGGCTTCGCCACCGCCGTCGATAAGGATCTTCGAACCCGGCTTCGGCGACTTGCTGGAGCGCACATGGGCCAGCACGCGATGCGAATCGAGCACCCGCTCGATGAGGATTTCCAGCTTGCCGCCGGACGCTTTCTGCCCGAACAGCCGCGCCGGAATCACCCGGGTATTGTTGAACACCATCAAATCGCCCGGGCGCAAATGCTCAAGCAAATCAGTGAATTGACGGTGTGCGAGGGCGCCGCTGACACCATCAAGGGTCAACAGGCGACTACCGCGACGCTCGGCCAAAGGGTGGCGGGCGATCAGCGAATCAGGAAGCTCGAAGGTAAAGTCAGCAACGCGCATGATGGGGTTCGTCTAGCAGGGCCGGAAAGTCTAGCGGAAATATCGAAAATTGACCATGAAACGTGATTGACCAACGGTAATCACCTCTCTATACTTCGCCGCCATTGAGCCCTGATGGCGGAATTGGTAGACGCGGCGGATTCAAAATCCGTTTTCGAAAGGAGTGGGAGTTCGAGTCTCCCTCGGGGCACCAAAATCAAGAAAGGTCTTGCTTAGCAAGGCCTTTTTTTTCGCCTGTCGGAAAGTGCCCGCTGTTCATTCGACGGCCACCCGCTCAAGCGAGAATTCCAATGCTCCAAACACAAGCTCAAAGTCTGCTGGCGATCTCTTCCCACATGTAGTCGTAGTTGTATTTCAGCCAACGAACCAGCAACTTGTCGAACTGCCTGCGTGACCATCTACGCTGCCGCGCCGCGCACCTTTCCTCTATTTCGATCCAGAGCCAATCAGGGTCAAAACCCGTCCAGACAGTGGGCAAAGCCACCGCAATGTTTGTAAAGCACA
The DNA here is from genome assembly GCF_003061205.1 of Pseudomonas sp. HMWF006. Taxonomy (NCBI): domain Bacteria; kingdom Pseudomonadati; phylum Pseudomonadota; class Gammaproteobacteria; order Pseudomonadales; family Pseudomonadaceae; genus Pseudomonas; species Pseudomonas sp. HMWF006. The sequence goes on along the minus strand of NZ_QAIU01000595.1, from coordinate 529 downwards.
CTGGCGCGACTTCTGAATAAAAAATCTCGTATAGCACCGCTGGATCGACGCCTTTGAGCTGACGTGCGATGTAATCGTAATCAGTGGGAAAATGGTTGAACGGTTCGGACAGTGCGGCTCTGACATTTGTCAGTTGTGGCTCAGTCAGAAAATGTCCCAACGCGAAATCTCCTCCAGTACTTCATCTAGCGAGTCCGCCAGCACTCCTCCCACAGCCCCGCCCGACGACTGATCGCACCCAGGCCACTGCAATTGCGCAGAGACAAGCGCCAGGGCCGCCTGCACCGGCCAGAATGCCTCCAGCGCCCTCTCTCTCCCACGATGATGCCTTGCCGAGCCGCCCCCTTTAGGTTTGTTATCAAATCGCCAGGGCAGCGGCCACGAGAACGCCAGGCTTTCCCATGATCACCATTTTTTTTGTGCCTTTCGTGAACTTGGCATCATCCCGACCGACAGCTTCCAGAATGGTGTTGCATCGCTTACATGCCGACAAGGTCTAGGTGCGAGTGATCGACTTCGTTGACGAGGG
>NZ_QAIU01000594.1:0-23791 GCF_003061205.1 Pseudomonas sp. HMWF006 | reverse complement strand
GCGTAGATTACCGCCCTTTAAGGGTGTCCAGAATCATTAAGCCAGATCAATCGAGGTGTCTGGCGCTATACGTCGACCTGAAAAATCCAGTCGATTATGGATTCATCACAGCATTTTCAGGTCGGCGGACTTCTCAAGCATCCCAAATTCAGTCCCCTCTCCCGGAGGGAGGGGGGGCCGACCGAGGTGTCTGGCGCAATACATCGACCTGAAACACCCAGTCGATTGTCGACTCGATAAAGCCCGACCACATCGTTTATGGATTCAGCAGAATGCTTCCAAGTCGATGCATCTCATGAATATCCCCCATTCAGTCCCCTCTCCCTCCGGGAGAGGGCTAGGGTGAGGGGCTTTTGATCTTCAAGGCCCAATCTGCACTTCCCCCAGACAAACAAAAACGCCCCCGGTCTCGCGACCGGGGGCGTTTTTTATTCCAGGGCTAAATTACGCCTTGGCTTTCTTGGCAGCGCGGGTACGCTCGCTTTCGTCCAGGATCTTCTTGCGAAGACGGATGGACTTAGGCGTAACTTCGCACAGCTCGTCTTCCTGGATGTATTCCAGAGCCTGTTCCAGGGTGAATCGAACAGGTGGTACCAGAGCGATGGTTTCGTCTTTACCCGAAGCACGCATGTTGTCGAGCTTCTTGCCTTTGGTTGGGTTTACACCCAGGTCGTTGTCGCGACTGTTCTGACCAACGATCTGACCGTTGTAGATCTCCTGGCCGTGTTCTACGAACAGCTTGCCACGAGCCTGCAGGGTTTCCAGCGAGTAGGTCAGTGCCTTGCCGGTTTCAACCGAAACCAGAACGCCGTTCTGACGGCCGGACATGTGGCCCGACTTCACTGGAGCGTAACGGTCGAAGATCGAGGTCAGGATGCCAGCACCGTTGGTCAGGGTCAGGAACTGGTTACGGAAACCGATCAGACCGCGAGCAGGGATGTTGTATTCCAGACGAACACGGCCCTTGCCATCCGGCACCATGTTGCTCAGGTCACCCTTACGCAGACCCATCTCTTCCATGACCTTGCCCTGCGATTCTTCAGGGATGTCGATGGTTACGTTTTCGAACGGTTCCTGCTTCACGCCGTCAACTTCACGGATGATCACTTCAGGACGGCCCAGGGCCAGCTCGAAGCCTTCGCGACGCATGGTTTCGATCAGTACCGAGAGGTGCAGCTCACCACGGCCGGAAACCTTGAACTTGTCAGCCGAGTCGCCTTCTTCAACGCGCAGTGCAACGTTGTACAGCAGCTCTTTGTCCAGACGATCCTTGATGTTACGGGAGGTCACGAACTTGCCTTCTTTACCGCAGAATGGCGAGTCGTTTACCTGGAAGGTCATGGAAACGGTTGGCTCGTCAACGGTCAGTGGCTTCATCGCCTCGACGGTGTTGATATCGCACAGAGTGTCGGAGATGAACAGCTCGTCGAAGCCGCTGATGCAGACGATGTCGCCGGCCGCTGCTTCTTCAACGTCAATGCGGTGCAGACCGTGGTGACCCATCAGCTTGAGGATACGACCGTTGCGGCGCTTGCCGTCGGCGCTGATAGCGACAACCGGGGTGTTCGGCTTGACGCGACCACGAGCGATACGGCCAACACCGATAACACCCAGGAAGCTGTTGTAGTCCAGTGCGGAGATCTGCATCTGGAACGGACCGTCACGGTCAACGGCCGGAGGCGGAACGTGGTCGACGACCGCTTGGTACAGCGGAGTCATGTCTTCAGCCATGGCGGTGTGATCCAGACCGGCAATGCCGTTCAGGGCCGAGGCGTAAACCACCTGGAAGTCCAGTTGTTCTTCGGTCGCACCGAGGTTGTCGAACAGGTCGAAGATCTGGTCCAGAACCCAGTCCGGACGCGCGCCTGGACGGTCAACCTTGTTGATTACCACGATTGGACGCAGGCCGGCTTCGAACGCCTTCTTGGTCACGAAACGGGTTTGCGGCATAGGGCCGTCTTGAGCGTCAACCAGCAGCAGAACGGAGTCAACCATCGACATTACGCGTTCAACTTCGCCACCGAAGTCGGCGTGGCCCGGGGTGTCCACGATGTTGATGTGGTAGCCGTTCCAGTTGATGGCGGTGTTTTTCGCCAGAATGGTAATACCGCGCTCTTTTTCCTGGTCGTTGGAGTCCATCACGCGCTCGTCGTTGAGCTCGTTGCGCTCCAGGGTGCCGGATTGACGCAGGAGTTTGTCTACCAGGGTGGTCTTACCATGGTCAACGTGGGCAATGATGGCGATGTTACGTAGATTTTCGATCACTTGTGTATCTCGATCAGAGGATTCGGTTTGCTGACAAGTCTTGGCAGCGATTAACAGTAGTGTCCGGCATGGCCGTTACAGCTTGACGGCGGTGTCGGGGGGCCGGTGACGCAGGCCACAGGCAAACAGCCCCGGGCACTTAGCTCGGTCGATAAACGCGCACATTGGCATGCCCCTCACTGAGCAAATGGTGAGCATGCAGGCGACTCATCACGCCTTTGTCGCAATACAGCAGGTACTGGCGAGTCGGATCCAGCTCCTTGAAACGAGCGTTCACTGCGTAGAACGGCATCGTCTGTACTTCTACGCCAGCGATTTCCAGCGGCTCATCCTCGGCGGCATCCGGGTGACGGATGTCGATGACGATCTGACCGGCCAGTGCTTCGCTGACTTCTTCAATCTGTACGTCCTGGCCCAATTCGTCGATTACCCGATCAATCGGCACCAGTTTGGCGTTTTCGAGCGCACGCTCGAGCACCGCCATGTCGAATTCTTTCTCTTCGTGCTCAACACGACCGCGTTTGGCGGCTGTCTTCGGATTGACCGAAATGACCCCGCAGTACTCCGGCATGTGCCGGGCGAAATCGGCGGTGCCGATCTCGTTGGCCGTGTCGATGATGTCCTGCTTGTGCGCCACGATCAGCGGACGCAGGACCAGCTTATCGGTCACACAGTCGATCACCGACAGGTTCGGCAGCGTCTGGCTCGACACCTGGGAGATCGCTTCGCCGGTCACCAGGGCATCAATGTGCAGGCGGTCGGCAATGGCGGAGGACGCGCGCAACATCATACGCTTCAATACGACGCCCATATGACTGTTATCGACTTTGCCGAGAATTTCGCCCAACACTTCTTCGAACGGAACACTGACAAATAGCACGCGCTGCGAGCTGCCGTACTTCTTCCAGATGAAATGCGCGACTTCCATCACGCCCAATTCGTGGGCACGACCGCCCAGATTAAAGAAGCAGAAGTGCGCCATCAGGCCACGGCGCATGATCTGGTAGGCGGCAACGGTCGAGTCAAAGCCGCCGGACATCAATACCAGCGTCTGCTCCAACGCGCCGAGCGGGTAACCGCCGATGCCGTTGTGCTGGCTGTGGATGACGAACAACCGTTTGTCGCGAACTTCGATGCGCACTTCGATTTGTGGCGCTTTCAGGTCGATACCGGCAGCACCGCACTCACGGCGCAGCTTGCTGCCGACGTATTTTTCGACGTCCATCGAGCTGAACGTGTGCTTGCCCGCGCGCTTGCAGCGCACCGAAAAAATCTTCCCGGCCAGTGCATCACCGTAGTGCTGTTTGCACTTTTCGGTGATGTCGTCGAAGTCGCCCAGCGGGTACTCGTCGATCTGCAACAGGTGGGCAATGCCCGGCATGCAGCTCAGACGCTCGACCATCTCTTTCTGGGCTTTGGCGTCGGCTACGCGGGTTTCCAGCTCGAGGTTGTCCCACACACCGTTCACCACCACAGCCGGGTCCAGATCGCGGAGCACGGCGCGGATGTTTTTGGCCAACTGGCGGATAAATTTCGTCCGGACAGGTCGACTCTTGATGGTGATCTCGGGGAAGACTTTTACGATTAGTTTCATGAAAACAGCGCGCGCAGGGCCAGCCGAAAAAGGGGGGCGCGGATTATAGCGGAAATTGCTCAAGGTTTAACCAGTTAATGTGCAGAAGGTTTTGCGCGCACCAAAACAGGTCATTTTCAGAATCGAGCGCTACATTAGAGGGCGAGATTTTCGCCTTTCTGGCGATTTGCTCCATTAGAAGCGTGAATTTGGGGCAAAAAACCCATGCTGGGGCACTGGCATGCAATTTGCTCCCTTGTGAGGCAGGTTGCCTTGGCAGAGTATCTGCGCCGGCATCACCCATATTAAGGGCATCCACTACCAAGCCCTAAGCCACCCGGAGGACACTATGTCGAAGTCGGTTCAACTCATCAAAGATCATGACGTCAAGTGGATTGATCTGCGCTTCACGGACACCAAAGGCACTCAGCACCACGTGACCATGCCGGCTCGCGATGCGCTGGAAGACGACTTCTTCGAAGTCGGCAAGATGTTCGACGGTTCCTCCATCGCTGGCTGGAAAGGCATCGAAGCCTCCGACATGATCCTGCTGCCGGACGACGACACTGCCGTGCTCGACCCGTTCACCGAAGACGCCACCCTGATCCTGGTGTGCGACATCATCGAACCGTCGACCATGCAAGGTTACGATCGTGACCCGCGCGCCATTGCTCACCGCGCCGAGGAATACCTGAAGACCACCGGTATCGGTGACACCGTCTTCGCCGGTCCAGAACCGGAATTCTTCATCTTCGACGAAGTGAAGTTCAAGTCGGACATCTCCGGCTCGATGTTCAAGATCTACTCCGAACAAGGTTCGTGGATGTCCGACCAGGACATCGAAGGCGGCAACAAAGGTCACCGTCCTGGCGTCAAAGGTGGCTACTTCCCGGTTCCGCCGTTCGACCACGACCACGAAATCCGTACTGCCATGTGCAACGCACTGGAAGAGATGGGCCAGACCGTTGAAGTTCACCACCACGAAGTGGCGACTGCCGGTCAGAACGAAATTGGTGTCAAGTTCAACACCCTGGTGAAGAAAGCTGACGAAGTTCAGACTCTGAAATACGTTGTACACAACGTTGCCGACGCTTACGGCCGCACCGCGACCTTCATGCCGAAGCCACTGTACGGCGACAACGGCTCGGGCATGCACGTCCACATGTCCATCGCCAAAGACGGCAAGAACACCTTCGCTGGCGAAGGCTATGCCGGCCTGTCCGAAACCGCCCTGTACTTCATCGGCGGTATCATCAAGCACGGTAAAGCGCTGAACGGCTTCACCAACCCGGCCACCAACTCCTACAAGCGTCTGGTGCCAGGTTTCGAAGCCCCGGTAATGCTGGCCTACTCGGCGCGCAACCGTTCCGCCTCGATCCGTATTCCTTACGTCAACAGCCCACGCGGCCGTCGTATCGAAGCACGCTTCCCGGATCCGGCTGCCAACCCGTACCTGGCATTCGCAGCTCTGCTGATGGCCGGCCTGGACGGTATCCAGAACAAGATCCACCCAGGCGATGCCGCTGACAAAAACCTGTACGACCTGCCGCCTGAAGAGGCGAAAGAAATCCCACAAGTTTGCGGCAGCCTGAAAGAAGCCCTGGAAGAGCTGGACAAGGGCCGTGCGTTCCTGACCAAGGGCGGCGTGTTCTCCGACGACTTCATCGACGCTTACATCGCGCTGAAATCCGAAGAAGAAATCAAGGTTCGTACCTTCGTACACCCACTGGAATATGAGCTGTACTACAGCTGCTGATCCGGTAGCGCCGCGCTAAGCGGCGTGACAAAAAGAGGCCTCCTTCGGGAGGCCTTTTTTATCGCCCGGATTTTATGGCCGCCCCATATTCCTGCAGGAGTGAGCCTGCTCGCGATAGCGGTGGGTCATTGCAAGTGAGAGTGACGGATACAACGTCATCGCGAGCAGGCTCACTCCTACGGGAGATTTTGGCGTCCGAATGATTTCCGGATCTGTCTCGGGTTGGGCCAACCGCCGCACCTCGCCTATGCTGCACCCCATCGCTTTCTTTCCCGGTCGATTTCATGGGTCGCACCTTTCTCTACATCCTGCTGCTGATCGCCCTGCCCGCCGCCGCGCAGATCTACAAGTACACCGACGCCAACGGCCACACGGTGTACAGCGATCACTCGCCGGACGGCGTACAGGCGCAGCCAGTGGAGCTGCCGCCGCTCAACAGCGTCGAACCACAGGTACCGCGCGCCCCGGCGCCCGCCAGCACGGACAATCGCCCAGCGGCCCGCAACGCTTATGCAGTGCTGGAGCTGACCGGCCTGCCTACCGAAGAAGCCCTGCGCGCCAACAACGGCACCTTCACCGTCAACGTGCTGATCAAGCCGCGCCTGCAGTCGCCGCACCAACTCAGGCTGGTATTGGACGACGCGCCTTACGGCCAGTCGAGCAACGTGCCGATCCTGCAACTGGTGAATATTGATCGCGGGGAGCATCGTCTCGCGGTGCAAGTGATCGACGGCGAAGCGATCATCCAGCAGAGCCCGGCGGTGACGTTCACCGTGCAGCGGGTGCACACGCCATGAGGATTTTCTGGCTGATCCTGTGCCTGTTCGCTCTGCCCGTTCACGCCGAGGTCTTCACCTATGTCGATGCCCAGGGCAATCGCGTCTACACCGACCAGCCGCGTGGCAACGCCAAGCGTGTGCCCATCGCGACCAGCAACCGCATGTCGGCTAATCCCACGGCGGATGCGCCGCTGCGCGCGACACAAAAATCCCCGGAACCACCGCTGTTCCACTACGACATGCTGCGCATCCTGATCCCCGAGCCGGACGCGACCATTCGCAGCAGCGCGGGCGAGGTGATCGTCAGCGTCACCAGCGAACCGGGCCTGCAGCAGGGCCATCGCTACCGCCTGCTGCTCGACGGCCAGGCCACTGGCGAGCCAGGCCTGAGCCCGGTGTTCCCGTTGAGTAACATCGACCGTGGCAGCCACCACTTGTCGGTGGAAATCCTTGATGAACAGGGCCGTATCGTCGAACGCACCGCCAACCAGCCGTTCCACATGCTGCGCATCTCGCTGGCGCAGAAACGTCAGGTCAAACCCTGCGTCAGCGAAGACTACGGCGTACGCCCGGAATGTCCGCTGAAAGACAAACCGCCCGAGCCGAAAAACCCCTTCCTGCGTTTCTTCTAACGCCGTTCAGCTTTGCGCACTATATTGGTGCAATAGACTGCACCGTACCCACATTCCAACCCATTTTGGTTCGAAACTTCCCGTTCCAGCCGCAATGGCGCCACGCAAACGAGCGTCAAACGCCCGTTTCAGGGGTTGAACGCTTCTTTTCGGAGCCTTGGTTTGGTTTTTGCATTTTCCGTTTAACGACGCCTGCTTCTTGCGCACGCTCCGCCCCCAAAAGAGGCTCCGATGACTATTAGCGACGCAATCCACCGTTTGCTGCTCGACAACCTGACCACCGCCACCATTCTGCTCGACGCCGAATTGCGCCTCGAATACATGAACCCGGCGGCGGAAATGCTGCTGGCCATCAGCGGCCAGCGCAGCCATGGGCAGTTCATCAGCGAGCTGTTCACCGAGTCCACCGAAGCGCTCAACTCGCTGCGCCAGGCGGTGGAGCAGGCGCACCCGTTCACCAAACGCGAAGCCATGCTCACCGCCCTCACCGGCCAGACCCTGACCGTGGACTACGCGGTGACGCCAATCCTCAGCAACGGTGCAACCATGCTTCTGCTGGAAGTGCACCCGCGTGACCGGCTGCTGCGGATCACCAAGGAAGAGGCGCAACTGTCCAAACAGGAAACCAGCAAGATGCTGGTGCGCGGCCTCGCCCATGAGATCAAGAATCCCCTCGGCGGCATTCGTGGCGCGGCGCAGTTGCTGGCCCGCGAACTGCCGGAAGACAGTCTGCGCGACTACACCAACGTGATCATTGAAGAGGCCGACCGCCTGCGCAATCTGGTTGATCGCATGCTCGGCTCGAACAAGCTGCCGTCGCTGGCCATGTGCAACGTCCACGAAGTGCTGGAGCGTGTCTGCCAATTGGTCGAGGCGGAAAGTCAGGGCTGCATCACGCTGGTGCGCGATTACGACCCGAGCATTCCCGACGTATTGATCGACCGCGAGCAAATGATTCAGGCCGTGCTGAACATCGTGCGCAACGCCATGCAGGCGATCAGCAGCCAGAACGAGCTGCGCCTGGGCCGCATCAGCCTGCGCACGCGAACGATGCGCCAGTTCACCATCGGCCACGTCCGCCATCGTCTGGTGACCAAGATCGAGATCATCGACAACGGCCCGGGGATCCCGGCGGAACTTCAGGAAACCATTTTCTTTCCCATGGTCAGCGGTCGTCCGGACGGTACCGGACTGGGCCTGGCCATTACCCAGAACATCATCAGCCAGCACCAGGGCCTGATCGAGTGTGACAGCCATCCAGGCCACACCACGTTCTCGATCTTTCTGCCACTGGAACAAGGAGCCACATCGACATGAGCCGTAGTGAAACTGTGTGGATCGTCGATGACGACCGTTCTATCCGTTGGGTTCTGGAAAAGGCCTTGCAGCAGGAAGGCATGACCACCCAGAGCTTCGACAGCGCCGATGGCGTGATGAGTCGCCTGGCCCGCCAGCAACCTGACGTGATCATTTCCGACATCCGCATGCCCGGCGCCAGCGGCCTCGACCTGCTCGCACGGATTCGCGAACAACACCCACGGTTGCCGGTCATCATCATGACCGCTCACTCCGACCTGGACAGCGCCGTCGCCTCCTATCAGGGCGGCGCATTCGAATACCTGCCCAAGCCGTTCGACGTGGATGAAGCGGTATCCCTGGTCAAACGCGCCAACCAGCACGCGCAGGAACAACAAGGCCTGGAAGTCGTGCCCGCGCTGACCCGCACCCCGGAAATCATCGGCGAAGCGCCGGCGATGCAGGAAGTGTTTCGCGCCATCGGCCGCTTGAGCCACTCCAACATCACCGTGCTGATCAACGGCGAATCCGGCACCGGTAAAGAACTGGTGGCCCACGCCCTGCACCGCCACAGCCCGCGCGCGGCCTCGCCGTTCATCGCACTGAACATGGCGGCGATCCCCAAGGACCTGATGGAGTCAGAGCTGTTCGGCCACGAAAAAGGCGCGTTCACCGGCGCGGCCAACCTGCGTCGCGGCCGCTTCGAACAGGCTGACGGCGGGACGCTGTTCCTCGATGAAATCGGCGACATGCCCGCCGATACCCAGACGCGTCTGTTGCGGGTTCTCGCGGACGGCGAGTTCTATCGCGTTGGCGGGCATGTGCCGGTCAAAGTCGATGTGCGGATCATCGCCGCGACGCACCAGAATCTGGAAACCCTGGTACACGCCGGAAAATTCCGCGAGGACTTGTTCCACCGCCTCAACGTGATCCGCATCCACATCCCGCGTCTGTCGGATCGTCGTGAAGACATTCCGACCCTGGCCAAGCATTTCCTCAGCCGCGCCGCGCAAGAATTGGCGGTCGAGCCGAAGCTGCTGAAAAGCGAGACCGAGGAATACCTGAAAAACCTGCCGTGGCCGGGCAACGTGCGGCAGCTGGAGAACACGTGCCGCTGGATCACCGTAATGGCCTCCGGGCGCGAAGTGCATATCAGCGATCTGCCGCCAGAGTTGCTGAGCCTGCCGCAGGATTCGGCGCCGGTGACCAACTGGGAGCAGGCGCTGCGCCAGTGGGCCGATCAGGCCTTGGCCCGTGGCCAGTCGAGTTTGCTCGACAGCGCGGTACCGGCGTTTGAACGGATCATGATCGAGACCGCGCTCAAGCACACAGCCGGTCGGCGTCGTGATGCGGCGGTATTGCTCGGTTGGGGTCGCAACACCCTGACGCGCAAGATCAAGGAATTGGGGATGAAGGTTGATGGTGGCGATGATGAGGAGGGGGATGAGGGTTAAGGCGCCGTTCGCTTAAAACCTTCTTCGCTTTCGCCATCCAGCCCCTCACCCCTGCCCTCTCCCAATGGGAGAGGGGGCCGACCGAGTCGGTCATGCACTGTCCATCGACCTGACGCGTTGGGTCGACTTTGGATTCGGCAAAGCAATTTTACCTCGGCGTATCTCTTCGACATCCCTCGGTCAGTCCCCTCTCCCTCTGGGAGAGGTTTAGGGTGAGGGGGCTTTCGTGCACCACCACAATGCACGTTGACCCGCGATTGCGCACAGCCCTCAGTAAAAAACCGCCCCTGGAATCACCGCAAAACTTAAATTTTAAAATCACGAAAGCCCCGGATTACGGGGCTTTCGGGTTTCTGAAAACTGCTTTAGTTTGAAAAAATGAAAACCTGGCACGCGCCCTGCAATAACCCTCACAGGTGATTCGATTCACCACCCGTTTCGGGGACCTTGGTACAGGCAGGCCGGGGAATCCCCTCTTTACATCGGGCGCACACCGCAACGCGATGCGCCCACCCTTTTGGGATCCTTGGTACAGGCAGGCCGGGGGTTCCCTCTTTACATCGGACCGACGCTCTCAGCGAAGTCCACCCCGTTTTGGGAACCCTGGTACAGGCAGGCCGGGGATTCCCGCTTTTATTGCTCCCGGAGATGGATCTCCAGCCGCCAGCGGTCATCGACCTGGCTCCCGGCCCAGTCCCCCTGCAGCGGCCGTGCCGCCAGCACCGTCAGCAACAAACCACCATCACTCACACGCGTACGCCAGTTGACGTCCTTGCCGTTGAGCTTGAGCTGGCCCTTCTGCGCCTTGCCCTCAGCCTGGAACAGCAACGCCACCGCGCCGTCGACGATCTCGCCGTGCAGTTTGGGTTCATTGTTGAACCACACCACCAGGCCGCCGTCAGTCACCTCGACCTGCTGCAACACGCTCGGATCCGGCGTGGTCAGGCGGCCGATCATCAGCCCGACCATCAGCCCGAAAATCGCCAGCGAACCGATCACCCGCGGGAATAGTTTCGAACGCGGGTCCGCTTGCGGCGTAGAATGCGCGTCATCTTTACCTTCGGAGCCGTGCATGTTTCACGTCATCCTTTTCCAACCAGAAATTCCGCCGAATACCGGCAACGTTATCAGGCTGTGCGCCAACAGCGGCTGCCACCTGCATTTGATCGAACCCTTGGGTTTCGAGATGGACGACAAGCGTCTGCGCCGCGCCGGTCTCGACTACCACGAATATGCCACCCTGCAGCGCCACGCCGATCTGGCCAGTTGCCTGGAAAGCCTGGGCAACCCGCGCTTGTTCGCGTTTACCACCAAGGGCTCGCGACCGTTTCATGATGCCGCGTTTGTCCCGGGCGATGCATTCATCTTCGGCCCGGAAAGCCGTGGTCTGCCGCCTGAGGTGCTGGACGCCCTGCCGGCAGAACAGCGCCTGCGCCTGCCGATGCGCGAAGGCTGCCGCAGCCTGAACCTGTCCAACACCGTGGCGGTGGCCGTGTACGAGGCGTGGCGGCAGAACGACTTCAAATAAACACCCAAAACAACTGTGGGAGCGAGCCTGCTCGCGATTACGGCCTGTCAGCGACATTGATGTCTCTGACAAACCGCTTTCGCGAGCAGGCTCGCTCCCACAGGGGTACAGCTGAACCGCTTATTGTACGGTTGGCGTCTCGCCGCTTTCCTGCATGCGCTGCAGCTCTTGCGCGTAGAGGGCGTCGAAGTTCACCGGGGCCAGCATCAGGGCCGGGAACGAACCACGGGTCACCAGGCTGTCCAGGGTTTCGCGCGCGTACGGGAACAGGATGTTCGGGCAGAACGCACCCAGGGTGTGGCTCATCGAAGCCGCGTCCAGGTTTTTGATCAGGAAGATACCGGCCTGTTGCACTTCAGCGATGAACGCCACTTCGTCACCGTTTTTCACGGTCACGGACAGGGTCAGCACGACTTCGTAGAAATCACCTTCCAGTTCTTTCTGGCGAGTGTTCAGATCCAGACCGACGCTCGGATCCCACTGCTGGCGGAAGATCGCCGGGCTTTTCGGGGCTTCGAACGACAGGTCGCGTACATAGATGCGCTGCAAGGAGAATTGCGGTGCGGTTTCTTCTTCGCTGGCTGCAGTGTTCTGTTGGTCAGTCATCTCAGATCCTTTCTGATCTTGGGTCTTTTAGGGATTGCTGTACGTGGGTGCAGCCGTTCAAGCCTTGAGCAGCGCGTCGAGCTTGCCGGCGCGCTCCAGGGCATACAAATCATCACAACCGCCGATGTGCTTGTCGCCGATCCAGATCTGCGGCACGGACGTGCGTCCGGCCTTCTGGGTCATGGCAGCACGAATCTGCGGCTTGCCATCGACCTTGATCTCTTCGAAGGCCACACCTTTGTTCGCGAGCAATTGCTTGGCTCGCATGCAATAAGGGCAGTAATCGCTGGAATAGACGATGACTTCGCTCATATCACTTCACCAGCGGCAGGTTGTCGCCTTTCCAGCTAGAGATCCCGCCAGACAGCTTGGCGGCGGTGAAGCCGGATTTCATCAGTTCGCGGGCATGGGTGCCGGCGGTCTGGCCCAGGGCATCAACCAGAATGATGGTCTTGGCCTTGTGTTTTTCCAGCTCGCCGATGCGCGCAGCCAGTTTGTCCTGAGGGATGTTCACCGCGCCAACGATGTGGCCGGCAGCAAAATCCTTGGTTGGACGGATGTCCACCACCACGCCTGCATCTTTATTGACCAGCGCGGTCAGCTCACCGGTGCTCAGGCTTTTACCGCCGCCCTGCATCGTGTGCGCCAGCAGCAGAGCCAGCAGTACGACGAAGATACCGACAAGAATGTAGTGGTTAGTGGCAAATTCAATCAGGTGAGCAACCATCGAAGGAGGTTCCAGGGCGTTAAAATGTCGGCCAGTATACACAGCCCCCAAGGTGGGCCAAACCCCGTCCGGCGGTGACGTGGTCGGAACTAAGCATTAAACTCGCCACTCCCTTTTCCATCGCCCTCTTCTTTATTAGCCACGAGTGGATTCCATGACTACCACGCCTAAACCTTTGGTCCTGATGATTCTCGACGGCTTCGGTCACAGTGACAGCCACGAATCCAATGCCGTGTACGCGGCGAAGAAGCCAGTCCTTGATCGCCTCTGGGCCAGCGTGCCGAACGGCTTGATCTCGGGCAGCGGCATGGACGTCGGCCTGCCGGACGGCCAGATGGGCAACTCCGAAGTCGGCCACATGAACCTCGGCGCCGGCCGCGTGGTGTATCAGGACTTCACCCGCGTGACCAAAGCGATCCGCGACGGCGAGTTCTTCGACAACCCGACTCTCTGCGCCGCTGTGGATAACGCCGTGGCCGCCGGCAAAGCCGTGCACTTCATGGGCCTGCTGTCCGATGGCGGCGTACACAGCCACCAGGATCACCTGATCGCCATGGCCGAACTGGCCTTCAAGCGCGGCGCCGAAAAAATCTACCTGCACGCCTTCCTCGATGGCCGCGACACACCGCCGAAAAGCGCCACGTCGTCGATCGAACTGCTCGACGCGACCTTCCAGGCGCTCGGCAAGGGCCGCATCGCCAGCATCGTCGGTCGCTACTACGCGATGGACCGTGACAACCGTTGGGACCGCGTATCTCAGGCCTACAACCTGATCGTCGACGGCAACGCCGAATTCAACGCCGCCACCGCCCAGGAAGGCCTCGACGCCGCCTACGCCCGTGGCGAGAGCGACGAATTCGTCAAAGCCACCACCATCGGCGAGCCGGTCAAGGTCGAAGACGGCGACGCCGTGGTGTTCATGAACTTCCGCGCCGACCGCGCCCGCGAGCTGACCCGCGTCTTCGTCGAAGACGATTTCAAGGAGTTCGAGCGCGCGCGCCAGCCGAAACTGGCCGGTTTCGTCATGCTGACCCAATACGCCGCCAGCATCCCTGCGCCGTCGGCCTTCGCCCCCGGCAGCCTGGAAAACGTGCTCGGCGATTATCTGGCAAAGAACGGCAAGACCCAGCTGCGCATCGCTGAAACCGAGAAATATGCGCACGTGACCTTCTTCTTCTCCGGCGGTCGTGAAGAACCGTTCCCGGGCGAAGAGCGGATTCTGATCCCGTCGCCGAAAGTCGCCACCTATGACTTGCAGCCGGAAATGAGCGCGCCCGAGGTTACCGACCGCATTGTCGACGCCATCGAAAATCAGCGTTACGACGTGATCGTGGTCAACTACGCCAACGGCGACATGGTCGGCCACAGCGGTGTGTTCGAAGCGGCGGTGAAGGCCGTTGAATGCCTCGACACCTGCGTCGGCCGTATCGTTGAAGCGCTGGAAAAGGTGGGCGGCGAAGCGCTGATCACCGCCGACCACGGTAACGTCGAGCAAATGGCTGACGAATCCACCGGCCAGGCGCACACCGCGCACACCACTGAGCCAGTGCCATTCATTTATGTCGGCAAGCGTGACCTCAAGGTCCGCGAAGGCGGCGTCCTGGCGGACGTGGCACCAACCATGCTGATGCTGCTGGGCCTGGAAAAGCCGGCGGAAATGACCGGCACCTCGATTCTGGTCTGACCCGAATCGCCAAAACACCGCAAAACCCTGTGGGAGCTGGCTTGCCAGCGATAGCAATCTGACAGCCAACATCTATGTTGAATGTGCAGACGCCATCGCTGGCAAGCCAGCTCCCACAGTGGTTTATGGGGTTTTCGAAATGGAATTACGCCTGTCTGGCGCTCCAGTTATCACACAGCCCCAATTGGGCGTTTTTTTTGCAGCGTCGGGCGGGCATACTAGGCCGTCCCTTACCCTGGTGCCGCCCGCCCCTATGCTTCGCGTCCTGATCGCCCTTGCTCTGACATGCCTGCTCCAACCGGCCTTCGCTGACGAGCGCGCGCAAACCCAACAGCAGTTGGACGCCACGCGTCAGGACATTGCCGAGTTGAAAAAACTGCTGGGCAAACTGCAGGAAGAAAAATCCGGCGTGCAGAAAGAGCTCAAGGGCACCGAAACCGAGATGGGCAAGCTCGAGAAGCAGGTCGATGCCCTGCAAAAAGAGCTGAAGAAAAGCGAATCCGAGCTGCAGCGGCTCGATGCGGAGAAAAAAAAACTCCAGAGCGCGCGCACTGAACAACAGCGACTGATCGCCATCCAGGCCCGCGCGGCCTACCAGAACGGTCGTCAGGAATACCTCAAGCTGCTGCTCAACCAGCAGAATCCCGAGAAATTCGCCCGTACCCTCACCTATTACGATTACCTGAGCCAGGCCCGTCTGGAGCAGTTGAAAAGCTTCAACGAAACCCTGCGCCAGTTGGCCAATGTCGAAAAAGACATCGCTCTGCAGCAGGCGCAATTGCTGGTGCAGAAAAGCAGCCTCGACACCCAGCGCGACGAGCTGGAAAAGGTCCGCAAGGAACGCCAGCAAGTCCTCGCCAAGCTCAATGACGACGTGAAAGCCCGCGACCAGAAACTGGCCGCCCGCGAGCAGGATCAGGCAGACCTGTCTAAAGTCCTTAAAACCATTGAAGAAACCCTGGCCCGTCAGGCCCGTGAGGCAGAAGAAGCGCGGCAGAAAGCGCTGATCGCCCAGCAGGAAGCGGAAAAAAAGCGTTTGCGTGAGGCGCAGGCTGAAAACAGCGACGCCCCACGAAAACCCGCCAGATCCACCCCCGGCGCGCTGGTTTCCAGCAGCGGCGAGACCTTCGGTGGCCCTTTTGCTGCAACCCGGGGAAAACTTCCGTGGCCGGTTGATGGTCGACTGCTGGCACGCTTCGGCGAAAGCCGTGGCGACGATGCCCGTACCAAGTGGGACGGCGTAATGATCAGCGCTTCCGCCGGCAGTCAGGTGCACGCCGTACACGGCGGTCGCGTGGTATTCGCCGACTGGTTGCGCGGTGCCGGGCTGCTGGTGATCCTCGATCACGGCAACGGTTTTCTGAGTCTTTACGGTCACAACCAGACGCTGCTCAAGTCGGCAGGTGACGTGGTAAAAGCCGGTGAATCCATCTCCACTGTCGGTAACAGTGGTGGCCAGGACACGCCTGCGCTGTATTTCGCAATTCGTCAGCAGGGTCACCCGAGTGATCCGGCGCAATGGTGTCGTGCGCAAGGATAAGCGCACCGCCTAATTAAGGAGTTCGTTCGACATGCTGCATTTGTCCCGTCTTACCTCGCTGGCCCTGACGATCGCTCTGGTGATCGGCGCGCCTCTGGCGTTCGCTGCTCAGCCAGCCCCGGCCGTCGCTCCGGCAGGCACTGCCGCGACCGCCAAGGCACCGTTGCCGCTGGAAGAGTTGCGCACCTTTGCCGAGGTCATGGACCGGATCAAGGCTGCCTACGTCGAGCCGGTGGACGACAAGACCCTGCTGGAAAACGCGATCAAGGGCATGCTCAGCAACCTCGATCCGCACTCCGCCTACCTGGGCCCTGAAGACTTCACCGAGTTGCAGGAAAGCACCAGCGGCGAATTCGGCGGGCTGGGCATCGAAGTCGGCTCCGAAGACGGCTTCATCAAGGTCGTCTCGCCAATCGACGACACGCCTGCATCGAAGGCCGGCATTCAGGCCGGTGACTTCATCGTCAAGATCAACGGCCAGCCGACTCGCGGCCAGACCATGACCGAAGCCGTCGACAAGATGCGCGGCAAGATCGGCCAGAAGATCACCCTGACCCTGGTCCGCGACGGCGGCACGCCGTTCGACGTGACCCTGGCCCGCGCCGTGATTCAGGTCAAGAGCGTCAAGTCGCAGTTGCTGGAATCGGGCTACGGCTACATCCGCATCACTCAGTTCCAGGTCAAGACCGGCGAAGAGGTCTCCAAGGCCCTGGCGAAGATGCGCAAGGACAACGGCAAGAAGCTCAAAGGCATCATTCTCGACCTGCGTAACAACCCGGGCGGTGTACTGCAGGCGGCGGTGGAAGTGGTCGACCACTTCATCACCAAAGGCCTGATCGTCTACACCAAGGGCCGGATCGCCAACTCCGAACTGCGCTTCTCTGCCACCGGCAAGGACGAAAGCGAAGCCGTGCCGATGGTCGTGCTGATCAACGGTGGCAGCGCCTCGGCCTCGGAAATCGTCGCCGGCGCCCTGCAGGATCAGAAACGCGCCGTGGTCATGGGCACCACCAGTTTCGGCAAGGGCTCGGTGCAAACCGTGCTGCCGCTGAACAACGACCGCGCACTGAAGATCACCACGGCGTTGTACTTCACGCCGAATGGCCGTTCGATCCAGGCTCAGGGCATCGTCCCGGACATCGAAGTGCGCAAGGCCAAGATCACCAACGAAGCGGACGGCGACTACTTCAAGGAAGCCGACCTGCAAGGTCACCTGGGCAACGGCAATGGCGGCGCGGACAAGCCGACCGGTTCCGGCGCCAAGCCTAAGGCAATGCCGCAGGATGACGATTACCAGTTGGCCCAGGCCCTGAGCCTGCTCAAAGGCCTGAGCATTACATCCGGCCGTTGAGGATGTCTTTGCGTTTCCTTTTCGTCCTGCTGTGCTGTCTGGCGGGTGCTGCTCATGCAGAGCCCGCCAGCCCCACGCCACACAAAGCCTACCTGACGCTGATCATCGACGACCTGGGGCAGAACCTGCCCCGGGATCGCCGCGTGCTGGCCCTGCCCGGCCCGGTGACCACGGCGATCATGCCCGACACGCCTCACGCCACCGAATTCGCCCGCGAGGCCCATCGCGCCGGCAAGATCGTCATCCTGCACATGCCGATGGATCCGGCCACCGGCCCGTACGCCTGGCACCCGGAATTGCCGATTGAAGAGCTTGAGAAGCGCCTCGACGCAGCGTTCAAAAAGGTGCCGTACACGGCGGGCATCAACAATCACATGGGTAGCCGCATGACTGCTCAGCCCGTGGCGATGGCCTGGCTGATGGGCGAGTTGCAGCGGCGGCACAAGTTCTTCGTCGACAGCCGCACCAGCGCGCAGACCGTCGCCGCGCAGCAAGCGCAGAAGATCAATCTGGCGAGCGTCTCGCGGGATGTGTTCCTGGATGACGAGCGCACCGAAGCGGCGATTTTCACCCAGTTGCAAACAGCGATCAGTCTCGCCCGTAAACAGGGCTCGGCGGTGATGATCGGCCACCCTTACCCGCAAACGCTGGCGGTGCTGGAGCGCGAGTTGCCCAAGCTGAAGGCCCAGGGCATCGACTGGATCGACATCAGGCAAATGATCAGCGTGCGCAGCAATCGCGCCATGAGCGGACATGGCAAAGACGGGATTTATCGGTAATACCGGGTAACGCTCTATACATAGTTACCGCCAGCAATCCTGCTGGCTTCCGGATAGTGAGACCTGCAACAGGTCGTGGCTCCCCCGAGCCGCTTTCAACTATCAGGATTGACTATGACTCTCGAAGAAAACCCTGCCTCGCCACCCAGGCCAATGCAGCCCATCACGCACGACAACCTGCTGATCAACTTCACAACCGAGTTTCATCGGGTCTGGAGTATCAATGGTGCAAAGGCAAAACCTGGAACTTTCTGGCGCCCCACACCCGCTCCGGATGCATTGCCGGGTTACTTTCCACTGGGCGATCTGTTCATTCCCGGCAGTTTCAACATTAACGGCGACATGGTCTCGGCTGTCGTCTGCGAGAAGGACTTGAAAGGGGCGAAAAACAGTAAAGGCAACGCGCTGGCCAAGCCTGCCGATTTCGAACTGGTCTGGAATGAGTCCCCGTCACCCAGTGTTACGCGCACATCCATATGGCGCCCGATCCCCCCTGCAGGCTACGTCGCCCTGGGCCTGGTGTGCGCCAGTGACCACCGTAAGCCATCACCCAATACCGTCCGCTGCGTGAGGGCCGATCTGGTTGTAGAGGCAACTGTCGGGGATCTGCTGTGGAATGACAAAGGCACGGGCGCAAAACTCAGTTTCAGCGCCTGGACCATACAGCCACCCACTGCCGAGCCGGGCGAAATCTGTTTTGCTCCCGGCACCTTTGTGGGCGTAGAGACCTACAGCAAACCCACAGCGCCCGGCACTGCTTATGCGTTACGGATGCAGATCCCGATGCAAATCACCGCAGCATCCCAAGCTCCGACGCTCACCGGGTATGCGCACCCTCCGAGTAGCGAAGCCGTCAAAGTCACTCAGGTTGCCCGCCTGCCCTGGTTTGCGGTCAGAGACCACGCCGATCCCGCCGAGCAGTTTTTCAGCTCGCCCTATTACGAGCTGAAAAGAACAGACGAATATGTGTTGATTGGTCATGACCACAACACCTCGGACAACACCCGTGCAGCCAAATGGATCACCCACCGAACACAAAACCCGATAGGGCTACGCGTATTCAGCGGCTTGACGTCGATTGAAATCGACAAGGCCTGGCCATCCGTGGCGTTGAGCGATAGACGGGTGACGAAACTTTCGGCCCGCCTGCCGGAACACTTCACTCATACCGAAAACTCTGCGAGCGGCTGGATGGAGTCACGTCCTCAGGCCGTCATCGCCATGGTTGCGAAGCAGACTGCCGTCGCGGTCTACCAGATGGAAAGTCATTACAAACTCATACGTGAGGACGGCACTCAGGTGGCCGTCGAATTCCGCTATACCGACGACTCCAGCTTTCATCTGACGCAATTTCCGCCGGAACAAATCGAGATTGCCAACGCGTGCCGGCAACTGACCATGAGCACACCGCCAGGCTCCGAGGACAGTGGTGGTGCGGTCGACATCATTGCACCGTCAGCGCTGGAACTACCGACTGCTACAGATAGCGCCCCATGATCTCGTCGACAACCCCATCCTTGCGCATTTGATCCAGCGCAGCCTGCAACTTGGCAACGACTGTATCTGACACATCCTTGTTCAGTGCCAGATACAGTTCTGCGCTGTTGAAGCGCAGCACAGTCTTGAGGCCGGTAACACCGTCCTGCCGCGCCAGATACCGTCCGGCAGGATCGCCTGTGGCCCACAAATCAATCTGCCCGCCGACCAGTTTTTTCGCATTGTCCTGATCACGCAGCACCACAATCGGCTTCAGCCCCTGCTTGGCCAGTGTCTCGGCAATGGCATCCCCTTTGTAGGCGCCGATCTTGTATTGGCGCGCATCCTCGAGGGTTTCGAGAGTGATCTTGCTGTCAGCCTTGGCCAACATGATCCAGTCGTCAGGGCCGATCGGGCCGACCCATTTGAAGAGTTTTTCCCGGTCCGGCAGACGCGCCATCACGAAGGCACCGTAACCGGGGTTTTCCAGGGCGAGTTTGTAGACGCGCTCCCAAGGAAAACGCAGAGTCAGGCTGTAAGTGATCCCGGCACGCTGGAACATTTCACGGACGATATCGGTGGCGATGCCATTGATGTTCTCGCCCTGGGCGAAATTTTTGCCGTTCTTCGCCATGTTATAGGGCGGGAAGTTTTCGGTGAGCAGCACCAGATCGGTGTCGGGACTGTTTTCGGCCCGGGCATTGTTGATCAACAACAAAGAGGCACTGGCGAGAACAAGGAGCAGGCGTTTGATCATGTCGGGCTACCGGAATCCATGGCGTGCCCAAGAGTGCCTTGGGTGCGCCATGGTGTCCACTGGCCCGTACGGTTTAGCGCATTACGATGCCGCGTTTGGCCATATACGCTTTTGCTTCCTGCACGGTGTATTCGCCGAAGTGGAAAATACTCGCCGCCAGCACTGCGCTGGCGTGGCCTTCAATGATGCCGTCAGCCAGATGCTGCAGGTTGCCGACGCCGCCGGAAGCGATGACCGGAATGCCCAGCGCATCGCTGATGGCGCGGGTCACGCCGAGGTCGAAGCCGTTTTTCATGCCGTCCTGATCCATGCTGGTCAGCAGGATCTCGCCAGCGCCGAGGCCTTCCATTTTCTTCGCCCACTCGACCGCGTCGAGGCCGGTCGGCTTGCGCCCGCCGTGGGTGAAGATTTCCCAGCGCGGGGTTTCGCCCGGGCCTGAGACTTTCTTCGCGTCGATGGCGACGACGATGCACTGCGAGCCGAAATGCTGTGCGGCTTCGCCGACAAACTCAGGGTTGAACACCGCTGCGGTGTTGATCGAGACCTTGTCCGCACCGGCATTGAGCAGGTTGCGAATGTCCTGCACGGTGCGCACGCCGCCGCCCACGGTCAGCGGGATGAACACCTGGCTGGCCATGCGCTCGACGGTATGCAGCGTAGTGTCGCGGCCATCGACGCTGGCGGTGATGTCGAGGAAGGTAATCTCGTCGGCACCCTGCTCGTCATAGCGCCGGGCGATTTCCACCGGGTCACCGGCGTCACGGATGTTCTCGAACTTCACACCTTTGACGACCCGGCCGTTGTCCACGTCCAGGCAAGGGATGATGCGCTTGGCTAACGCCATGGGCTTAATCTCCGATTAAGAGTTGCAAGCTTCAAGCTACGAGCTGCAAGAAAGAGCCGATCGCGGTCGAGCTTCTAACTTGCAGCTTGCAGCTTACAACTTGGAGCTGGCCGCGTAGCCATCACAAAAAGCTTGAGCCTCTGCAACATCCAAAGTGCCCTCATAGATCGCGCGGCCCGTAATTGCACCGATGATGCCCGGCGCCTTGGCGTCGAGCAGCGACTTGATGTCACCCAGATTGTGGATACCGCCGGAAGCGATTACCGGAATCTTCGTCGCCGCCGCCAGCGCAGCGGTGAACGGTACGTTGCAGCCCTGCATCATGCCGTCTTTGGCGATGTCGGTATAAACGATCGAGGACACGCCGTCGGCTTCAAACTGCTTGGCCAGATCAATGACCTGCACGGTGCTGATTTCAGCCCAGCCATCGGTGGCGACAAAACCGTCTTTGGCATCCAGACCGACGATGATCTTGCCCGGGAACGCGCGGCAGGCCTCAGCGACGAAGGCCGGGTCTTTAACGGCTTTGGTACCGATGATCACGTAGCTCACGCCAGCCTTGACGTAGTGCTCGATGGTTTCCAGCGAACGGATGCCGCCGCCGATCTGGATCGGCAGGGTCGGGTAGCGCTTGGCGATCGCAGTGACCACTTCGCCGTTGACCGGCTGGCCTTCGAACGCGCCGTTCAGATCGACCAGATGCAGACGGCGGCAACCGCCCTCCACCCACTTGGCAGCCATGCTCACCGGGTCATCGGAGAACACTGTGGAATCTTCCATGCGGCCCTGGCGCAGACGTACGCAGGCACCGTCTTTAAGATCGATAGCAGGAATAATTAGCATGCTTTTCCTTCGTCAAAGAGCTGCAAGCTGCAAGCTTTAAGCTGCAAGCGCGCACGTGTGTCTGATTCTTGCAGCTGACAGCTTGAAGCTTGCCGCTGCTCCTAATTTTTTTCGAGCGCCCACAGGTCGCTTTCGATGCTTTCAAACCGCTCTTTGAGGTGGGTCTGCACATCGAAAATCGCCCTGTTGTAATAGTGCGGAGCAATTTCGCGGGTAAACAGCTCAAGAATTTCCGCCGCTTCGAACGAACCCAGGTCCAGTTCGAATCGGTCTTCCATGAACCGCTGAATCTTGCGATTGGCCTCGTTCTCCTGCTCGGGAGTGAGGGTCAGGATCGGCGGCTTGGACTTCTTGGCAGCCATTTACCAGCGACCGTCCCACGCGGCGAAGTTCTGCAGCAGTTGCAGGCCATGGGTATGGCTCTTCTCCGGGTGGAACTGCACGGCGAAACGCGAGCCATCGGCCAGTGCTGCGGCGAAATCGAGCCCGTAATGACCGCTGCCCACCACCTGCCGCGCGTTGGCGGCGGCGATGTAGTAGCTGTGCACGAAGTAGAAACGCGCCATGTCCGGAATATCGTGCCACAGCGGGTGACTGACCTTCTGCTTCACCTCGTTCCAGCCCATATGCGGGACTTTCAGGTGCTCGCCGTCTTCATGCAGGTCTTTGCCGAAGAACTTCACCGCCCCCGGGAACAGGCCGATGCAGTCAACGCCGTCGTTCTCTTCGCTGGTGTCGAGCAAGGCCTGCATGCCGACGCAGATGCCGAGGAACGGACGATCCTGGCTGACTTCACGCACCAGCGAGTCGAAACCGAGGCGACGAATTTCCGCCATGCAGTCGCGAATCGCGCCAACACCGGGGAAGACCACGCGGTCGGCTTCGCGGATCACGTCGGCATCGCTGGTGATCAGCACCTTGCCGGCACCGACGTGCTCGAGGGCCTTGGCCACCGAGTGCAGGTTGCCCATGCCGTAGTCGATAACTGCAACCGTCTGCATTACAGGACGCCTTTGGTCGATGGCATTTGCCCGGCCATGCGCTCGTCCAGCTCGACGGCCATGCGCAGGGCGCGGCCGAAAGCCTTGAACACGGTTTCGATCTGGTGGTGGGTGTTGGTGCCACGCAGGTTGTCGATGTGCAGGCTGACCAGTGCGTGGTTGACGAAGCCCTGGAAGAATTCCTGGAACAGGTCAACGTCGAAGCCGCCCACGGTGGCGCGGGTGTACGGCACGTGCATCTGCAGGCCCGGGCGGCCGGAGAAGTCGATCACCACACGCGACAGCGCTTCATCGAGCGGCACATAGGCGTGGCCGTAGCGACGGATGCCTTTCTTGTCGCCGATGGCTTTGGCGAAGGCCTGGCCGAGGGTGATACCGACGTCTTCCACGGTATGGTGGTCGTCGATATGCAGATCGCCCTTGCATTCAATATCCAGGTCGATCAACCCGTGACGGGCGATCTGATCCAGCATGTGCTCAAGAAAAGGAACACCGATATCGAATCGGGCCTTTCCGGTGCCATCAAGGTTGATCGAGGCTTTGATCTGGGTTTCCAGAGTGTCGCGCTCGACAGACGCCTTACGTTCGGCCATCACCAGCTCCGCAAAATCATTGGGCGAAAAAGGCAGCCATTATAGGCACGCGGGGCCGAAACAGAAACACGAGACGCAATATCGCTGACGGACAGAAGTCCCGGCTGTCGCGGGTAGACATGTCCATACAAGCCATTACAGGCACCCCAAAAACAACTGTAGGAGTGAGCCTGCTCGCGATCAGGACCTGGCAATCAACATTTCTGTGACTGTCAGACCGCTATCGCGAGCAGGGCTCACTCCTACAGGGGTACTGCGTTTTTACTTAGTGAAACAGTACCGCCGTTTTCTGCAGGGTCACCCACAC
>NZ_QAIU01000593.1:837-1624 GCF_003061205.1 Pseudomonas sp. HMWF006 | reverse complement strand
CCACCAGAGTTCGCCAACATGGTACGCAGTGAGGTCAACCGCTTGATGGCTGCCAACAAGTAAGCAGCCTTAATCGCGGGCGAAACAGCGAACAATCGCATTACGCACTTTCACCACCACCGGGTCGGTCTGGGCGTTGGTGCGCCAACCCAGTTCAATCGGATAACGCGGCAAGGCCAGTGGGCAGGGCAGCACGCTCAGCCCACTGAGCGCCGCGATGCTCCGGGCTGCATGTGCCGGAATCGTCGCCACTGCCTGACTGCCCGTGAGCAGATACGGCAGCGCGGCAAAATGCGTGGTCGAGGCACAGACGCGTCGACTCAGGCCCAGCGCGGCCAGGCCCTCATCGGTAATGCCGATAAAGCCCCCGGACGACACCAGCAGGTGCTCGCGGGCGACGAACGCCTCCAGGTCCATTTGCGGCTGGCCGGGCACCAGACTCGCAGGATCGACCAGACAGGCATAACCGCCTTCACCCAATACCTGACGGCTGAGCAGACGTTCGGCAAAGCCGCCAGCGGTGATCGCCAGATCAAAATGGCGCTCCATCAGCGCGCGGGCGACGATCTGACTGTGGGTCTGACGGAAAATCAGCCGCAGTTTCGGCGCACTGTGGGCGATTTCCTCGATCAGGCGCCGGCCGTAGGCAATTTCGAAATCATCCGACAGGCCGATCGTCACTGAGCGGCCCTCGTAGTGCTCGGTGGTCGGGTCGATCATGGCCAGGCTCTGCCGACACTTGTTCAGTGCCTCGCTGACCACCGGTTTCAACTGATCGGCCTTGAGC
>NZ_QAIU01000593.1:0-827 GCF_003061205.1 Pseudomonas sp. HMWF006 | reverse complement strand
GGGTGACGCCCAGCCGCAGCGCCGCGCGGCTGGCACTGGATTCTTCGTGCAGGGCTTCGAAGACTTTCAGCAGATTGAGGTCGACGGCAGCGATATTCATTTGGCTCATATCATTCAGCAGTGAACGGGGCTTTATTCATGATCGCGTGGCGCCGGACAATCAGCAACCTCTGAACCTGATGGAGTTACCGCGATGCCCAAATCAATTGTTGCTGCCTTGCAGATCGGCGCCTTGCCCGGTGGTAAAGGCGAAACCCTGGAACAGATCCTGAGCTGGGAAACCGCGATTATCGAATCCGGCGCAGCCCTGGTGGTGATGCCCGAAGCGTTGCTCGGCGGTTATCCGAAAGGCGAAGGCTTCGGCACGCAACTGGGCTATCGCTTGCCGGAAGGCCGTGAGGCTTATGCGCGGTATTTCGCCAACGCGATCAATGTGCCGGGCGCCGAAACCGAGGCCCTGGCCGGTCTGTCGGCGCGCACCGGCGCCCATCTGGTCATTGGTGTTATCGAACGCGCGGGCAGTACGTTGCATTGCACGGCCCTGTATTTCGATCCGCAAGCCGGGCTGCTGGCCAAGCACCGCAAGCTGATGCCGACCGGCACTGAGCGCCTGATCTGGGGCAAGGGCGACGGCTCGACGCTGCCGGTGCTCGACACCCAGGTCGGCAAGCTCGGCGCGGTGGTGTGCTGGGAAAACATGATGCCGCTGCTACGCACGGCGATGTATGCCAAAGGCATCGAAGTGTGGTGCGCGCCGACGGTGGATGAGCGGGAGATGTGGCAGGTCAGCATGCGTCATATCGCCCATGAGGGCCGCTGTTTTGTGG
>NZ_QAIU01000592.1:3183-6150 GCF_003061205.1 Pseudomonas sp. HMWF006 | reverse complement strand
GTCTGTATCGCAATTTCTTCGACCCCTATGCCCGCGAGTGGCAGGGCGGGAACAGTCGCTGGGATCTGATTGATGTGGTGCGTGCGGCCTATGCCTTGCGCCCCGACGGTCTGGTCTGGCCGACCGATGACGAAGGCCGGGTGACCCTCAAGCTCGAACGCCTGACCGCCGCCAATCACATTGATCACGGGCATGCCCACGAAGCGTTGTCCGACGTGCGCGCGACCATCGCCCTGGCGCGCTTGATCCGCGAGAAGCAGCCAAAACTCTATGACTGGCTGTTTCAGTTGCGCAGCAAGCAGAAGGTGATGGATCAGATTCGCCTGTTACAGCCTTTGGTGCATGTGTCCGGGCGCTTCTCGGCGGCGCGCAGTTACGTCGGTGTGGTGCTGCCACTGGCCTGGCACCCGAAGAATCGCAATGCCTTGATCGTCTGCGATCTGCACCTCGATCCGCAGGGCTTGCTCGATCTTGACGCGCAGACCCTGCGCCAGCGGCTGTACACCCGTCGTGACGATTTGCCCGAAGGCCAACTGCCGGTGCCGCTCAAGCTGATTCACATCAATCGTTGCCCGGTGGTCGCGCCCCTGGCGGTGTTGCGTGGCGAAGATCAGCAGCGTCTGGGGCTGGACATGGCGTTGTATCAGGCACGAGCACTGCGACTAACTGACGCACAACAAGTTTGGAAAGATAAAGTCGCGGCCATTTATGCCAGCGAAGATTTCATCCCCAGCGAAGATCCGGAGCAACAGTTGTACGACGGATTTATCGGTGACCGCGATCGACGTCTATGTGAGCAAGTCAGAAGCGCTGACCCTGCTCAACTAGCGCAAGAGCAATGGCCTTTCGATGATGAACGTTTGCCCGAATTGCTCTTTCGATATCGAGCGCGCAACTTTCCCGATACGTTGAATTCTGAAGAGCAAGAACGCTGGCGGATATTTTGTCAGCAGCGTTTGTCTGCGCCGGAATGGGGCGCTCCGAATACCTTGGCATCTTTTACAGAGGCGGCCGACGAATGGATGCATAGTGCGACGGCGAGTCAGAAAGAGGTGCTCAATCAATGGCAGAATTATGTCCAGGCATTACGCAAACGTTTGGATCTTTGAAAACGAACATGACCGGCTCTGAAAAACGCACATAAAAAAACGCCAGCATTCGCTGGCGTTATTTTTTTCGCGGATTGCTCTGCGAAGGCATTGCGGCTTAGCCCAGCAGGGTAGCCCAACCTTCAACCACGTCGCCGCCCCACTTGGCTTTCCACTCTTTCAGAGTTTTGTGGTTGCCACCTTTGGTTTCGATGACTTCGCCATTGTGCGGGTTTTTGTATTGTTTAACTTTGCGTGCACGCTTGGTGCCAGTAGTTTTTACTGCACCGCCACGTGGTGCCTTGGTTTTTGCATCCGGATCCAGCAGTGCGATGATGTCGCGCAGGGATTTGGAGTATTCGCCCATCAGGGTGCGCAGTTTGCCTTCGAATTCCAGCTCGGCTTGCAGTTTGTCGTCTTGCGACAGGTTCTTCAAACGGGCTTGCAGCTCTTTGATTGCTTCTTCGGTGGCGCGATATTCGTTGATCAAGGACATGATTACTACCTTAGTAGAGTGCTGAATGACAGGGGACAGTGCGGCAATAATAGTCAGGCTGTTTCATCAAGTAAACATTTAACCGGACTTTTTATTTAATTTAGTTACAAGAGTTAGCGATAAATTGAATGCCCCGTTAAATAGTGTGATGCAGTCATCACAGATATTCACAGTTGCCTGATCAACCAGGCCATCGGTGCGCCACTGTCCTGACGAATCATTCCGTCAAAAAGCCGTAATTCGGAGCGGCAGCCACGGTAACGGTCATCAATACTGCAGTTTTCCTGCGCAGTCGCTAGAATGGCGGCCTTTGCGAAGTTCTGGAGTTTCCCCCTCATGCGCACCTATCGGCTGGTGATCTCTTGCCCGGACCGCGTTGGCATCGTTGCCAAAGTCAGTAACTTTCTGGCGTCCCACAACGGCTGGATCACTGAAGCGAGCCACCACTCCGACAATCAGATCGGCTGGTTTTTCATGCGTCACGAAATTCGTGCCGATTCGCTGCCCTTCGGTATTGAAGTATTGCGCGAGAAGTTTGCGCCAATCGCCGAAGAGTTCTCGATGGACTGGCGCATCACCGACACCGAGCAGAAAAAGCGCGTGGTGCTCATGGCCAGCCGCGAATCCCACTGCCTGGCCGACCTGCTGCATCGCTGGCACAGCGATGAACTGGATTGCGAAATCTCTTGCGTGATTTCCAACCACGACGACTTGCGCAGCATGGTCGAGTGGCACGGCATTCCTTATTACCATGTCCCGGTCAATCCGCAGGACAAGCAACCGGCGTTCGCCGAAGTGTCGCGCCTGGTCAAACAGCACGATGCCGAGGTGGTGGTGCTGGCGCGCTACATGCAGATTCTGCCGCCGGAACTGTGCCGCGAATATGCGCACAAGGTGATCAACATTCACCACAGCTTCCTGCCATCGTTCGTCGGTGCCAAGCCGTACCACCAGGCTTCCCTGCGTGGGGTGAAACTGATCGGTGCGACCTGCCACTACGTGACCGAAGAGCTGGATGCCGGCCCGATCATCGAGCAGGACGTGGTCCGCGTCAGCCACAGCGACAGCATCGAAGACATGGTGCGTTTCGGTCGCGATGTCGAGAAGATGGTGCTGGCCCGTGGCTTGCGTTATCACCTCGAAGATCGCGTGCTGGTGCACGGCAACAAGACCGTGGTGTTCTGATCGAACGCACGTGCGCTTGAATTCTGAAGGGCCTGGGCGTTCAATCGCTCAGGCCCTTCTTCATTCAGGCCCCTTCGCCGTTTCCGACCCGAGGACATGCTGATGAGCGATCCGCTGGACAAAGCCACTTCCAAAGCGCCCGCCACATTGGGCGAAGGTTGTCTGAGCCGCTATGACCCGGAGGATATGAGCCCGGAG
>NZ_QAIU01000592.1:0-3173 GCF_003061205.1 Pseudomonas sp. HMWF006 | reverse complement strand
GTCTGCGACACCTTCATCAACTTGCGCAACAGCGGCCGCCCCAACATCAACAGAAACACCGGCCCACCCACCAGCAAATAGAAGTAATACGTCACCATTCGCCAGATCAGGATCGCTGCCGCGGCGGTGGATTTGCCGACCATGGGCGTCAACAGTGCCGCCGAGGTCAACTCCGCAGCGCCCGCGCCGCCGGGTAACAGGCTGAACTGCCCGGCACCCAGCGACAGCATCTGTACCAGAAAGCTCCACGCCCACTGCAGGTCCGCGCCCAGCCCGCGCAGGGCCAGATACAGCACGCTGTAGCGCAGCAGCCAATGCACACAGGTCAGGGCAAAAACCTTGATCAAGGTCTGTGTCGGCAGTTTCAGCGTGTCGATGAACGCCGCGAGAAAGTGCAGGAGTTTGCGCGCCCAGCGCCGGCGCGTACGGTGCTGGACATTCATGCCGGCGAGCAGGCGTCCGCTCAGGCGAATCAAGCGGCGATGGTAGCGCGCCAGGACGACGCAACTGAGCAGGCCGCCGAACAGGGAAACCGCGCTGACGATCAGCAGCCACTCCAGGCGATCGCTGAGGTGCTGAAACAACGCGTAGATCAGAATCGCGCTCAGGGCGCAGAGAAAGAACAGCAAGTCGCTCAACTGATCCATGGCAAACACCGCGCTGCCACGGGCCGGGCGCACCCCGCAGCGGGCCAGCAGCGCCATGATCGTCAGCGGTCCGCCGCTGCCGCCGGGGGTGGCGCAGTAGGCGAATTCGGCGGCCATCACCACCCCCAGACTCTTCAGCGGTGTGACGCGCTCCCGTTGATCGCCGAGCAACAGCCTCAGGCGCAGGGTGTTGATCCCCCAGCACAGCAGAATCATGCCGAACATGATCAGCAACCAGTTCAGCGGAAAGCTTTGCAGGCGCGCCCAGGTGTCGCTGCCGCCAAGCACGACAGGGATCAGCACCGCCGCGAGCAAGCCGATCAACAACAGAATGCCGCGGCTCATGCGGCGTGCTCCAGGCACTGGCGCTGTTGCGTCAGCCAGTCGATCTTGGTCATTGGCACTCGTCCTTCAGCCAGCAGTCGTTCAAGGGTGTGCAGCCAGTAATCCCGAGAGAAGGGGTGGCGCATGTCCTCCGGGTGCAAGCCTAGACGAATCACCGGTGCCTGGCGCCAGCGCTGTTCGCGCTGGGCACTGACTATTTTTGACACGCCCCGACGCCAGGCACTGCGCGCGCTCCAGACCAGCCCCGGGGCAGCGATGGGGGTGAAATCCGGCAACCGATAGAGATGTTGCGGATCACTGGTGTAGCTCAGCGGCAATTCGCGCAAGGCCTGACGGGTGCCGTCGCTCATCAGCCACGCCGGGGCGACAAAACCGTGCAGCGGCCAATCGTGGCGTTGGAACGTTGCAATGCCGGCACGCAGGCGGGCGAGGGCGGCCTCGTGTGGCAACTGATAGAACTCGCCCTCATGGGTGTAGAGACGACGCATGAACCAGTCGCGCGGCGTGCTCGGGCCGGGTTCCTGGTCGTCATGGAAATAGCCGTGCAGGGCCAGTTCATCGCCACGGGCAACGCGTTCGCTGAGCAAGCGACAAAACCCCGGATGGGCGTCGAGCGCGTTACGGCGGTGAAAATCCGGCACGACCAGCCAAGTCATCGGCACGTCGCCCATGGCGTCGACGGCTTCGACAAACGCTTGGTAATCCGCCCATGTTTGCGGTGCCACGTCGTGCAGCACCAGTAACACGGCGGGACGATTCAGTGGCTCAGCCATTGGCAACCTTGGGCAGCGCGTGGCCGAGCACGGCGTGATAGTGGCCGAGCAGGCTGTCGACCACCGTGTCCCAGGCGTAATGCCGCTCTGCATGCTGGCGTGCCTGCTGACCGAGCTTTTCAGCGCCGCGACTGAACAGCTCGCGCACGGCATTGGCCATGGCTTGCGGGTTATTCGGTGCACAGAGCAGGCCGCAGGATTCGCTGACGATCTCTGTGAAAGCGCCGGCCGCCACGGCCACCACCGGAATGCCACAGGCCATGGCTTCAAGGATCACCAGACCGAAGGTTTCCTGATCGCCGGCATGCAACAGCGTATCGGCGCTAGCCATCAGGCGCGCGACGGTCGCCGCCGGGCAGAAGCTGTCGATCACGCTGACGTTGTCTGGCACCCCGGCGGGCATTGACGAGCCGACCAGCAACAAGTGATAGCGTGGGCCCAGGCGCTGCATGCATTTGAGCAGGATCGGCAGGTTTTTTTCTTTCGAGCCGCGCCCGGCGAAGATCAACAGGCGTGTGTCCTCACCGATGCCCAGTTCTGCGCGCAGTCCGGGGGCACGGGCGTCAGGATGGAAGGTTTGCAAATCGACGCCCAGCGGTTGCACGAACACATTGCGCACCCCAAGGCCGATGAGTTTGTCGGCCATCACCTGACTCGGCGCCAGGACCCGGTCGAAGTTGCCATAGAGCCGGGTGACATAGGCTTCGATATTCGGCGTGACCCAATGGCCCATGCGGTTGCTGACCAGCAGTGGCAGGTCCGAGTGATAAAAGCCGATCACCGGCACATCCAGTTGCCGCCGCGCATCAAGGGCAGCCCAGGCGGTCAGATACGGATCGCCCACTTCGATCAGATCGGGCTGCAAATCCTGCAAGACGTTGCGCCACGGCGCGAGCCGCACCGGGAAACGATAGCCTTTGCCAAAGGGCAGAGCGGGGGCGGGAACCGTGTAAACACCATCGTGTTCACTGAAGTGGGCGCCAGGGATCAGCAGGCTGTGGCGAGTTGCAGGTTTAACGCCCAGCCGGCGGTGTTTGGCATCCAGATAAGTCCGCACGCCGCCGCTGGCCGGGGCGTAGAACATGGTGATGTCGGCGATGTGCACGGTGACTGTCCCTCCGCTGCGTGGTACTCCCTTGGTTGACCTTTATCAAGAATAGATGTTCGGTCGGGATTGCGCGGTGGGGCGGTTAGTGAAGTTTTGCCGTGTTTTGCGGTCCGTAATCGCTGGCAGGCGGGTTTCCACAGGGATTTGCGATAACGCAGCTCCCATGTGTGAGCCAGCCTGCTGGCGATGAGGGGCGTGCAGACGCTAGATGCGGAAACTGCCGACCAGTTGCTTCAACCGCGAAGCCTGTTGTTCCAGATCGGAACAGGCGCGCAACGTTGCCTGCAGGTTTTCCACGCC
>NZ_QAIU01000591.1:1443-4705 GCF_003061205.1 Pseudomonas sp. HMWF006 | reverse complement strand
GCCCAACTGTTACGGTCGCACCGTCTATCCCCAGCAATTCCTTTGCCCAATCAGGCAATCCGTTTTTAATAGCGGCAACCGCGGCGGTGATTTTCTCGCCGAGGATCGCTCCGAGATCCCAGCCGGTCAGGTATTTGATCAGCCCGTTGAAGGCATCCATCATGAGCGTGACAGGGTTGTATTCCTGCCAGACTTTCACGATTCCGTTGATGATCCCGTCGGAGAATGCAGCCTTGACGCGCCCCCATTTCTCTTCGAAGAACTTCGCGATGGCATCCCAGTTTTTGTAAACGATGTAGGCCGCACCTGCGATTGCCACTACGGCGGCAAGGAACCAGCCTACGGGCGTCAGGGTGATTGCCACGCCCAGCCCTTTCAACGCCACAGCGAGATTTAATACGGCCATCAAGAGGCCGCCACCGATGTACAGGCCCAGAGCGGTGAAAATGAGGTTGGCCGCCCCGAACGTATCTGACAGCGATTGGAAAACATCGATTACGGGCTGTACGCCATCGTACAGGTCGCCCAAAAACCCCGTGACCTTTTCGATATTACCCGGCAGATTCTTTGCAAATGAGGTTGCGAATGCCTCAATCTGAGGACGGTACTTCACGATTGTTTCGATCAGCTGGGCGCCAAGTTTGTTCAGCTGGGGAACCAGTGCGCTACCGATTGTATTTCCAACACCACTCAGCGCGGCGTGGATCGTGTCGAGGGTATCGCCAAACTCTTCACCTTCACGGACGGCACTGTCCGAAATCACCAACCCCAGGCGACGCGCCTCATCTGACATTTTTTTAAGGTCAGTGCTACCACCACGGATCAGGGGCAGCAGCTCAGTCGCGCTTTTTCCGAAAATCTTCACAGCGGCCTGGGCCTGCAGTGATGGGTCTTTGATCTTCGAAATACGATCGACAAAAGTGTCGAACAGCGCGTCCGAACTTTTCAATTTGCCGGACGCGTCCTTGATGTTGATGCCCAGCCCTTTGAACATTTCCTTCAGCTCTTTCGAGCCGGCCGTAGCGGCGCCAACGTTGATCTGCATTTTCTGCAAAGCACCGCCCAGCGTTTCCGCCGACGAGCCGGTCAACTTTGCGGCAAAACTCAGTTCCTGAAATCGCTCACGGCTGATGCCTGTGCGCTCGGCAGTATCGCCAATTGCTCCGGTGGCATCGGCAAAACCCTGGAAGAACAGGTTTAGAGCCGCACCAGTGACGCCGAGAGTGGCGCCGAGCGCGAGGATGCGCTTCGCGCTGGAGTCAACAGCCTTGCCAATCCCAGCAACCGCGCCGCCAACGCCCTTCAGGCTGTTGGTGAAGACCGGCAGGCCTACCCGGTCAAGCGCGCCAGTAATGCCAGCGCTGGCTGCTTTGACCTTGCCGAAGATTCCCCGCAAAGGGGCGGTGACACGGTCAACAGCCTTGATGATTAAGCTTAGGGAGTATCCTTTGTCTGCCATTCAACCCATTCCTCGGTGCGCTCAAGCCACCAGTTCAGTTCCTCGAAATCCATTTCCATGACTTCCGATGGCTGAACGCTCATGACCTTGACGACGACAGTCACTCCTGACTGCCACCCCCGAGGTGCTTCAGCAAAAAATCGCGAGCTTCCTGAATTACGGCGGCCTGGTCGTCCTCGCTCAGCTCTTCAATCAGCGCTGGCGGATGGCCGATCATCTTCGCGCCGAGGTCGATCAACGTGGCGAAGTCGATGTCGACCCCGCCGCTACCCTTACCGTCCGAGGTGACGCGCAGCGCGTGGCCGCGCAGGTATTTCAGCTTGCGGGTTACAGTCAGTTCGCTGATCGTGTCTTTGCCGAACGTGGCCTGCTCTACCAGTTGAATCGTTTTTTCCTTTGCCATTACGCGACTTCCTCAGCAGACATGCCTTCAAAACGGCAAGCAATGTTGCCTTCTTCAGTGTTGCCGGTGCCCTCGCCCGCGTACCAGGCCTCACTCAGGGTGATGACCTTGCCGTTGGCGAGTTCCAGCGTGATGGTGGCATCGTCGAGCGTGACCAAATCCTCGAGGCTGAGCTCGTTGCGGTCAGTGATCTCGCCTTCAACGAAAGGAATCTGAGGAGTTTCCTTGTAGCCGTGAACGGTGTCGGCGCCGATAACGCCTTCGCGCTTCGGCTTGCCGAGGTTGTAGGTGAAGTTGCCTTTAGCGAAGTAAATGTCGCCGTTGACCTTCAAGGCGATGGTGCCGCCAATACGGTTTTTGCCTGCCATGGTTTATCTCCTGGCGATTCGCCGTTACAGGCGGAACTGAATTTTATTGGCGACAATGCGCAGTTGATTGACCAGGTCCGGCGGCAGCAGCATATCCATCCGGTTCGGGTCGCTTTCGTTTCGCTCGCCGATCAGGTTGGCTTTGAAGTCCGCCATGTTTTCGACCATCCCCAAGCGCTCCCACTCGCGAAACTTCGAAACGGCCTCGGCCTTCATAAGCACCGGCGTCACCACCGGTTGCCCTATGCCATAGCGAGTCCCGTCGTTCGCCAGTTTGTGGCGCGGATATTTGCGCAGGATGTAGTCACGCCAGTCGTGGCGGATGTACATCAGGGTGAACAGCGTCTCGCTATCCAGGTAACTGATATCAGCGCCACCGGCGGTGTTAGTTTTGTAGGTCGTGATCAGGCGCTCAACAACCATCGTGCCGTCGTTGTTGACCTTGCTGGTGGCGATGCCATCAAACAGCAGCAGGTTGCGTTCCTGATTGGTGAATTTGTCAGCGGGCGCCGGCGCTAGGCACCACGCGTACTGCAGGTTCTGAATTGGGCGCGCCGGGTCGATTGCGGCGTAGAGCGCTGCAATGGCCATGGTTTCGGCGGCCTTTTCATAAGCCGGCATCGGCTCATCGTTGGCCATCATGATGACCAAGTGCTGGTTGTTGTGGCTGTCGCCGAGAGTACCGAGCGAACCTTGAGTACCGCGGGCGGCGGTGAAAGCGTGCGCTTCGATTTCACGATCCCAAGCGAATCGACTGTTGAGCTCAGCTTTAACGGTAGCCAACGTTGCAGCATCCGAGTAAGGCAGGCCCCATACCTGGAACCACTCATCTCCCAAGGCGGCCAGTGCAGCCCCCAGGTCTGGATTACCAGAGCCGCCGGTGAAGGCGCTGATAGTGACGGCGACGCCAGCTGGCAAGACTTGGCCGGTGTAGTAGTTCACCCGGGCATTCAAGCTGTTGCCGGCTTCTCCCTTGTGGCGACTGGTGAGTGTGACGGTTCCGGTCGTTGCAGTGGCGGTGACCGGCATATC
>NZ_QAIU01000591.1:0-1433 GCF_003061205.1 Pseudomonas sp. HMWF006 | reverse complement strand
GCTGTGGCGATAGCTGTCGCGGTGTCGCCACTGATCACGCCAACAGACACCCGGCGGCCGGCAATCATCAGCTCAATGCTGCCCGATGCAGTTGCTGGACCGGTAAATGCCAGGGTGGCAGCGGCAGCAACTCCGGCGGGATTGTCGATCACCGGCATAACTTGCAATTCGGTGTAGGTGTCGATGGCCATCGCGGCGCGGACCATGCCCGCCAACATCGAGCCTTTGCCAAACTGGATATCGGCCTGCGCCGGGCTGGTGATACGGATCAGGGTATTGGCGGCGGCCAGACCACCAGCGAGCTTTTGGCCAATCAGCAAACGGCGATAGCTGACCGGCTGAGGCCCGCGAACTGCCTTACTGTTATCGATCTCGCTGTAGACACCAGGCTTGCGAAGGGCGCCGGCGCCAGGGATCGTATCCATTCCAATGGTCATTGTTTTTCACCCTTGGTTTCGGCCGGTACCGCAGCCTTTTCGATAACGATGTCACCGGCTTTTTCCTTGCGCAGCCAGTAACTGTTGAGTTCCACAGTCTTGCCTGCTGGCTCGATCTGTTCGTAGGTGTCTGGATGTCGCACCAGGCGGCCCTCGGCCGGCTTCACGAGCACACGCGTGGTCATGGGTTCAGGTCCTCGATGATGGTTTTGGCGCGGTCAGCCGAATCTGGCTGCGCGTTGCCCAAGCTGTACTCGGTCGCAACCGTGTTCAGGTCTGGCAGGCTTTGATTGAAAAGGTCGTCGGGGTGACGATCGAAGTACTCAGCCTCGAAGATCAGGCGGCACGCGCCGGTCAGATTCTCCGATTGATCGAGAAGCACCATTCGCGAGCGCACGTATTGCAAGTCGTTGACGGTGTCGCCAAGGGTGTCGTCCATCAGCAGCAGCCGCTCGACTTGCCGAGCAAGCGTATCTAGCGTGTCGTCCAATGCCTCGTTACCTTCGGCATGGATCTCCACCACTAACTCCACGCGGCGCCGGTATTCGCGTGGCGCCTGATTAAAGATTTCGCCGGTTTCGTCCATCGTGTAAACGATGATCGCCGGCAGCTCGCTCTGCCATCCGTTGGAAATCAGCGGTGCTACCCGGCTGGCATAAACGCTTGCGGCCGCATTGGTGGCACCCATCAAGACCGCAACGGCCTGCTTGCGGATCAGTTCTCTCGGGTGAGCCATGCTCAGGCCTTCTGAAGAATGATGGTTACGCCGGCGACGCCGTCGGCCTGCACGTCATTGATCTTGTACAAGACGCCACGCGCCCTGACGCGATCGCGATTCGTCGGATCGTTCGGCAGGTCGATCAGTCGGACACCGAGGACCGGCTTGTTGGTCGAAACCGGCGCGCCAGTTTCTGGATCAACCGAAACGTGAGCGGTATCGAACACTGCTTGGGCCAGAGGCACGCCTGGCTCGACCCCATCGGTCAGCCAATAAAC
>NZ_QAIU01000590.1:323-14468 GCF_003061205.1 Pseudomonas sp. HMWF006 | reverse complement strand
ACGCCAAGGCGCGTAAAGGTAATCTGCGCAATGCGTTCGAACTCGTGCCAGATTCGCAGGTACAAGGCCGGCATTTGGCGTTGGTTGATGATGTGCTGACTACTGGCGCGACGGCTCAAACGCTTGCGCGCCTGCTGCTGAACGCAGGCGCTGCGCGGGTCGATGTCTATTGCCTGGCCCGCACGCCGAAACCCGGTACCTGAAACCAACACAATCCCCTGTGGGAGCGAGCTTGCTCGCGAAGGGGCCAGCCCATTCAAAATCAACGTTGACTGACTCGCCGCTTTCGCGAGCAAGCTAGCTCCCACAGGGTTCTGCGTCAGGCTTGACTCTCCCGTTGCAAGCGACCAACTTCCCCCCTCACCGCCACAGCAAAAAAAGCGCCCTTTCATGTCCATGCCTTCGCTGTTGTCCCAGCACATCGTCCGCCGTCCGCAGCGCATCGCCCTGCTGCAACACATTGCCGAACAGGGTTCGATCACCCGCGCCGCAAAAAGCGCCGGGCTGAGTTACAAAGCGGCGTGGGACGCCATTGATGAACTGAACAACCTGGCGCAGAAACCGCTGGTCGAACGCGTCGTCGGTGGCAAGGGCGGTGGCGGCGCGAAACTGTCCAGTGAAGGCGAACGCGTGCTGCGCCTTTACCAGAAACTGCAAGCCTTGCAGGCACAGGTTCTGGAAGCGGCGGAAGACGCCAGCGATCTCGATCTGCTCGGTCGGCTGATGCTGCGCACCAGCGCTCGCAACCAGTTGCACGGCAAAGTCGTGGCGATCGAGGCGCAGGGCCGCAACGACCTGGTTCGCCTGGAACTGGCCGAAGGCCTGTGGATCAACGCGCAGATCACCCACGACAGCACTGTGCACCTGGAACTGCAGCCGGGCACGGAAGTGGTGGCACTGATCAAGGCCGGCTGGCTTGAATTGCTCGCGCCGGATCAAGCTGCAACATCTGGACACAATCTTCTGAGCGGCACCCTCGAAGCCATTCTCGACGCCGAGGACGGCCCCAGCGAAGTGCGCATCACCCTGCCCAACGGCCACACCCTCTGCGCGCTGGCTGAGCCGCTGCACCTTCGCACGTGCGGGCTGGGTATCGAGCAACCGGTGCAGGTGCAGTTCTCGCCGTCCAATGTCTTGATCGGCACGCCGCTGTAACGGACCTTCTGCCACAAAAGCTTCATCGCCCCCCATTAAGGTTGCTGCCAAAACCATGCAGGGAGCCTGATGTGAGCCTATTAGAAGAAAACCAATCCACCGATCTGGAAAAAATGGTCGGCCTCAGCCGTCGCGGTTTCATCAGCGCCGGGGCCTTGTGCGGTGCCGCGATGTTCCTCGGCGGCAACTTGCTGAGCCGCAGCGTCATGGCAGCCAGCGTCAGCGCCGGCAACAGTCGCCTGCTCGGTTTCGAGAGCATTCCCGCCGCGACCACCGACGTTATCAGCCTGCCCAAGGGCTACAAATCTTCGGTGCTGATCAGTTGGGGGCAGCCGCTGCACAAGAACGGGCCGGCCTTCGACCCGAGCGGCAATGGCACCGCTGCTGCACAGGAAGTGCAGTTCGGTGACAACAATGACGGCATGAGTCTGTTCGCCTTCCCCGACGACAAAAACCGCGCGTTGATGGCAATCAACAACGAATACACCAATTACCGCTACCTCTACCCGCACGGCGGCATGCCGCAATCGGCCGAAGACGTGCGCAAGGCGCTGGCCTGCGAAGGTGTGTCGGTGATCGAAGTGCAGCGCAAGAACGGCCAGTGGCAGTTCGTCCAGGGCTCGCGTTACAACCGCCGGATTCACGGTAATTCACCGCTGCGCATCAGTGGCCCGGCCGCGGGTCACGATCTGATGAAAACCGCCGCCGACAAGCACGGCAAGAAAGTCCTCGGCACGTTCCAGAACTGCGCCAACGGCAAGACACCGTGGGGCACCTACCTGACCTGCGAAGAGAACTTCACCGACTGCTTCGGCAGCAGCAACGCCCAGCAGCAGTTCGACCCGGCGCAGAAACGCTACGGCGTGTCGGCCGCCAGCCGCGAGATCAACTGGCACCCGTTCGACCCGCGTTTCGACATGGCGAAGAATCCCAACGAACTCAACCGTCACGGCTGGGTGGTCGAGATCGACCCGTTCGACCCGCAATCGACCCCGGTCAAACGCACCGCGCTGGGCCGCTTCAAACATGAAAACGCCGCCCTGGCCGAGACCGAAGACGGTCGCGCCGTGGTGTACATGGGCGACGACGAGCGTGGCGAGTTCATCTACAAATTCGTCAGCCGCGATCGCATCAACCACCGCAACGCCAAGGCTAACCGCGACATCCTCGACCACGGCACCCTGTACGTGGCCAAGTTCGATGTCGGCGACGGCAATCCCGATCACCCGAAAGGCCAGGGCCAGTGGATCGAACTGACCCACGGCAAGAACGGCATCGACGCCAGCAGCGGTTTCGCCGATCAGGCCGAAGTGCTGATCCATGCCCGCCTCGCCGCCAGTGTCGTTGGCGCGACACGCATGGACCGCCCGGAATGGATCGTCGTCAGTCCGAAGGACGGCCAGGTCTATTGCACCCTGACCAACAACGCCAAACGCGGCGAAGACGGCCAGCCGGTGGGCGGCCCGAACCCGCGCGAGAAGAACGTCTACGGGCAGATCCTGCGCTGGCGCACCGACCGCGACGATCACGCGTCGAAGACGTTTGCCTGGGACCTGTTCGTGGTCGCCGGCAACCCGGGCGTGCATGCCGGGACGCCGAAGGGTGGCTCCTCCAACATCACCCCGCAGAACATGTTCAACAGCCCCGACGGCCTGGGTTTCGACAAGGCCGGGCGCTTGTGGATTCTTACCGACGGCGACTCGAGC
This sequence comes from Pseudomonas sp. HMWF006, assembly GCF_003061205.1. NCBI lineage: Bacteria > Pseudomonadati > Pseudomonadota > Gammaproteobacteria > Pseudomonadales > Pseudomonadaceae > Pseudomonas > Pseudomonas sp. HMWF006. The sequence continues at coordinate 11,607 of NZ_QAIU01000590.1, read as the reverse complement.
AACGCCGGGGACTTTGCCGGGATGGGCAACAACCAGATGCTTTGCGCCGATCCGGCAACCGGCGAGATTCGCCGCTTCATGGTCGGGCCGATTGGTTGTGAAGTGACCGGGATCAGCTTCTCGCCGGATCAGAAGACCTTGTTTGTCGGGATTCAGCATCCGGGCGAGAACGGCGGTTCGACCTTCCCCGAGCATTTGCCGAATGGCAAGCCGCGCTCTTCGGTGATGGCGATTACCCGTGAGGACGGTGGAATAGTCGGCGCCTGATCCATCGCCTTCGCGAGCAAGCTCGCTCCCACATTTGGAATGCGATCCACTGTGGGAGCGAGCTTGCTCGCGAAAGGACCGATCAGACACCAACCAACTACCCCGCTGCCATCTGCGCTACCATGCCGGGCCGGACGCAGCAGCCTGCTGCGCGCAGGAGTCAGCATGGCCCACCCGTTTGAAACCCTCACTCCCGACCTTGTACTCGATGCCGTCGAAAGCATCGGGTTCCTGAGCGATGCGCGCATCCTCGCGCTAAACAGCTACGAAAACCGTGTCTATCAGGTCGGTATCGAAGACTCCGAACCGCTGATCGCCAAGTTCTACCGCCCGCAGCGCTGGACCAACGAAGCCATCCTCGAAGAACACCAGTTCACCTTCGAACTGGCCGACGTCGAGATCCCGGTGGTTGCGCCACTTATCCACAACGGCCAGACCCTGCACGAACACGCCGGTTTCCGTTTCACCCTGTTTCCCCGTCGCGGCGGCCGTGCCCCGGAGCCGGGCAATCTCGATCAGCTGTATCGCCTCGGCCAGTTGCTCGGACGGATTCATGCGGTCGGCGCAACCAAGCCGTTCGAGCACCGTGAAGCGCTGGGAGTAAAAAACTTCGGCCATGATTCGCTGAGCACGCTGCTCGAAGGCAACTTCATTCCCAAGAGCCTGTTGCCCGCCTACGAGTCCGTCGCCCGCGACCTGCTCAAACGCGTGGAAGATGTGTACGCCGCCACGCCGCACCAGAACATCCGCATGCACGGCGACTGCCACCCCGGCAACATGATGTGCCGCGACGAGATGTTCCACATCGTCGACCTCGACGACTGCCGCATGGGGCCAGCGGTGCAGGACATCTGGATGATGCTGGCCGGCGACCGTCAGGAATGCCTCGGCCAACTGTCGGAACTGATGGACGGCTACAACGAATTCCATGACTTCGACCCGCGTGAACTGGCGCTGATCGAACCGCTGCGCGCCCTGCGCCTGATGCACTACAGCGCCTGGCTGGCGCGGCGTTGGGATGACCCGGCGTTCCCGCACAGCTTTCCGTGGTTCGGCACCGAGCGTTATTGGGGCGATCAGGTGTTGGCATTGCGTGAGCAACTGTCCGCGCTGAATGAAGAACCCCTGAAACTCTTCTGATTAAAACCTGAACCCTGTGGGAGCGAGCTTGCTCGCGAAGGCGTCATGTCAGTCAGCATAATGTTGAATGTCAGTCCGTATTCGCGAGCAAGCTCGCTCCCACATGGGTTGTGTGTTCACACTTTTCTGACCAATCAGCTCAGGCATTCGTCGACAAATCTCCTTACAATCCCTGCTTTGATAGCTGCCTAAGCAAGGACTCTGCATGCAAGCCGCCAACCCGCGTCGCGGGTACATTCTGGGCCTCAGTGCCTACATCATCTGGGGCCTGTTCCCGATCTATTTCAAAGCCATCGCCGAAGTCCCGGCGGTCGAGATCATCATTCACCGGGTGCTGTGGTCGGCGCTGTTCGGCGCCTTGTTGCTGATGGTGTGGAAGCATCCCGGCTGGTTGCGCGAGTTGCTGGACAACCCCAAGCGTCTGGCGATCCTGGCCCTGAGCGGCACGCTGATCGCGGCCAACTGGCTGACTTACGTGTGGTCGGTGAACAACGGCCGCATGCTGGAAGCGAGCCTCGGTTACTACATCAACCCACTGGTCAACGTGCTGCTGGGGATGCTGATTCTCGGCGAACGCCTGCGGCGCATGCAGTGGATCGCCGTCGGCCTGGCAGCGGTCGGCGTGGCGCAGCAGGTGTGGCAGGTCGGCAGCTTGCCGTGGGTGTCGCTGGTGCTGGCGCTGACCTTCGGTTTCTACGGGTTGATCCGCAAGCAGGCGCCGGTCAAGGCGCTGCCGGGGCTGGTGGTGGAAACCTGGATGCTGGTGCCCATCGCCGTGGCCTGGCTGTTGTTCAACCAGACCGCGAGCAGCGCGCAACCCGAGTTCTGGACCACCTCGGCCGCTTGGTGGCTGGTCGCCGCCGGGCCGGTCACGCTGGTACCACTGGTGTGCTTCAACGCCGCCACCCGCCATCTGCCCTACACCACCATCGGCTTCCTGCAATACCTGGCGCCAACTCTGGTGCTGCTGCAAGCGGTATTGCTGTTCGGCGAGCACTTGTCGTCGAGCACTCTGGTCGCGTTCATCTTTATCTGGGCGGGTCTGGCCGTTTACAGCGTCGACGCCGTGATCAGTTTGCGTCGACGCAGTTGATCAAAAAACGCACAAAGCTTTGCAGGCCACGGTTATCGTGGCCTGCAACATTCCTTCCCAAGGTTATCCACAGCGTGATCCCCGCCGTTTGTGCGCAAGTCACTGAATGCTGGCGGTTTTTTGATCAGATCTCCGCAAGCCCCGGCCGGCCTGGCGCTGCGCCCGGTCTCTACAGGTTATCCACAGGCAGGTGCACGTTAAAACTGGATAACCCGAATACGCCTTAAACCTCTGTGCGTAACACCAGTTCGACCATCAGATCATCGGCCAGGGTTTCCAGACGCGATTGCAGCACGTCCAGGGACAAGGTCAGCGGCACCGCCAGAATCGCCTCGGCGTGGAACAGCGGTTCGCTGCTCATCGGTGCCGGGCGCACTTCGGTCACCAAACGTTCAAGGTTGACGCCCTGCTCGCTCAGCAGCCGGGTGATGTCACGCACGATCCCGGGGCGATCATTGCCTACCAGCTCCATGGCGATCGGTTTCCAGGTGCAGGATTGCTCGATGCCACTTTCGGCAATCAGCACGCGAATGCCCTGCGCCGACAGTGCTTGTAGGGAATCGACTAATTCGTCGTAAGCCTCCGCCGGCACGCCCACCCGCAAAATTCCGGCGAACTGCCCGGCCATGCGTGACATGCGGCTTTCCAGCCAGTTACCACCGTGCTCGGCGATGCATTGGGCGATGCGCTCGACCTGCCCGGGCTTGTCCGGGGCGAAAACAGTGAGTACGAGATGGTCCATGGCGCAGCCCTCTTGTCATGACTTTTGTTATAGAAAGGCAAGTATAGGCAAGGGGCCCAAATCGGCTTGCAGTGCGGTGTACTTGTGGCGAGGGTGCGTGCCAAGCGGTGCCCTGGCAGGCGAACCGTATTTATGTGTACAACTTTTGATATTTAACTGGAACAATCCAATGGTTTTTTGAGAACATCCCGTTCCGCGATGTGACCGCAATGCGACATGAGGTCGCAGAACGACGTTATTAGTCTGATTTTCACAAGCGCAACTCATCATGTAGTATGCCGCAGCGCGCACTACATAACGCTGGATCGATGTCTGCCCAAGGCACGTTCGCAACCTTGAAAGCCCCGTCAGCAAGGCCCCAAGCCGTTGATTGGTCCCAGCCCAGCCGCCAGCAATGGCATGTACTGGTCGGAAGGTTTGTGGTTTAAATGGCCAGAGGCTTCATTGTTAAATTGAAGAGCTGAAAAGCGAAATAGCTGAGCAGAGTGAGGCAAGCAATGACTGAACACGTTCAAGTCGGTGGCCTGCAGGTCGCCAAAGTCCTGTTCGACTTCGTGAACAACGAAGCCATTCCCGGTACCGGCCTCACCGCCGAACAATTCTGGGAAGGTGCCGACAAGGTCATTCACGACCTGGCACCGAAGAACAAAGCCCTACTCGCCAAACGCGATGACTTCCAGGCTCGCATTGATGCCTGGCATCAGGAACGTGCCGGCAAAGCGCACGACGCTGTAGCCTACAAAGCCTTCCTGCAAGAAATCGGTTATCTGCTGCCAGAAGCGGCTGATTTCCAGGCAACGACGCAAAATGTCGATGATGAAATCGCCCGTACTGCCGGTCCGCAACTCGTGGTGCCGGTGATGAATGCCCGCTTCGCTCTCAATGCCTCGAACGCCCGCTGGGGCTCGTTGTACGACGCCCTCTACGGCACCGACGCGATCAGCGAAGACGGTGGCGCGGAAAAAGGCAAAGGCTACAACAAGGTGCGTGGCGACAAAGTCATCGCCTTCGCCCGTGCGTTCCTCGACGAAGCCGCGCCACTGGCTGCCGGCTCCCACGTCGACTCCACCGGTTACAAGATCGTTGACGGCAAACTGCTGGTCTCCCTCAAGGGCGGCAGCAACACCGGCCTGCGTAACGATGCTCAGCTGATCGGCTTCCAGGGCGACACCAACGCGCCCATCGCGATCCTGCTGAAACACAACGGTCTGCACTTCGAAATCCAGATCGACGCCAGCACCCCGGTCGGCCAGACCGATGCCGCCGGCGTCAAAGACGTCCTGATGGAAGCGGCATTGACCACCATCATGGACTGCGAAGACTCCGTGGCCGCCGTCGATGCCGACGACAAAGTGGTGATCTACCGCAACTGGCTCGGCCTGATGAAGGGCGACCTGTCCGAAGAAGTCGCCAAGGGCGGCCAGACCTTCAACCGCACCATGAACCCGGATCGCAGCTACACCACGCCGAATGGCGGTGAAGTGACCCTGCACGGCCGTTCGTTGTTGTTCGTGCGTAACGTTGGCCACTTGATGACCATCGACGCGATCCTCGACAAACACGGTAACGAAGTGCCGGAAGGCATCCTCGACGGTCTGGTCACTTGCCTCGCGGCGATGCACAACCTCAACGGCAATACCTCGCGCAAGAACACTCGAACCGGTTCCATTTACATCGTGAAACCGAAGATGCACGGCCCGGAAGAAGCGGCGTTCACCAACGAGCTGTTCGGTCGCATCGAAGACGTGCTGGGGCTGAAACGCAATACGCTGAAAGTCGGGATCATGGACGAGGAGCGCCGCACCACGGTCAACCTCAAGGCCTGCATCAAGGCCGCCAGCGAGCGCGTGGTGTTCATCAACACCGGTTTCCTCGACCGCACCGGCGACGAAATCCACACCTCGATGGAAGCCGGCCCGATGGTGCGCAAGGCCGACATGAAGGCCGAGAAGTGGATCGGCGCCTACGAAAACTGGAACGTCGATATCGGTCTGAGCACTGGCCTGCAAGGTCGCGCGCAAATCGGTAAAGGCATGTGGGCGATGCCTGACCTGATGGCCGCGATGCTCGAGCAGAAAATCGCGCACCCGCTGGCCGGTGCCAACACCGCCTGGGTTCCGTCGCCAACGGCTGCTGCGCTGCATGCGCTGCACTACCACAAGGTCGACGTGTTCGCCCGTCAGGCCGAACTGGCCAAACGCGCCCGCGCCTCGGTGGACGACATCCTGACCATTCCGCTGGCGGTCAACCCGAGCTGGACGCCGGAGCAAATCAAGAACGAACTGGACAATAACGCCCAGGGCATTCTCGGTTACGTGGTGCGCTGGATTGACCAGGGCGTCGGTTGCTCGAAAGTGCCGGACATCAATGACGTCGGCCTGATGGAAGACCGTGCCACGCTGCGTATTTCCAGCCAGCACATCGCCAACTGGCTGCGCCACGGTATCGTCACCGAAGCGCAAGTGATGGAAAGCCTCAAGCGCATGGCGCCGGTGGTCGACCGTCAGAACGCCAACGACCCGCTGTACCGTCCGCTGGCGCCGGACTTCGACAGCAACATCGCCTTCCAGGCGGCGGTCGAACTGGTGATCGAAGGCACCAAGCAGCCCAACGGCTATACCGAGCCGGTGCTGCACCGTCGTCGTCGCGAGTTCAAAAAGGCCAACGGCCTGTAACTTGCGCTGAATGCCGGACATGAAAAAGCCCTGATCGAAAGATCAGGGCTTTTTTGTTTGTGCTGTGGATTGGATTTTTGTGGTGGGCTTGAGATCCATCCCCCTCACCCCAGCCCTCTCCCCCAAGGGGTAGAGGGGGAAAGGGAGCAGATCTATGTGCTTTTCAAAATCTGAGCTCGGCTCAGGAATTGCCAAGGGTAGAGGGGGAATGGAGCCGATCTTTTTGCTTTCAAAACCGCAGTTCGACTCGGGAATCTCAGGTCGGTGTACCTCAAACATTCACCGCGGTCAGTCCCCTCTCCCTCCGGGAGAGGGCTAGGGTGAGGGTGAGGGGCTCTTAGGGTTCAATCCCCAATTCATGTTTCACCAACGCCAACAACTGGCCCGTATCAATCGGCTTGAGCAAAAAATCCACCACGCTCAAATGCATCGCCGCAATCGCGTCTTTCACATCGGCATCGCCGGACACGATGATGATCGGCATCGCCGCCCTTACCGACTCTCGTACCTGACGGACCAGCTCAAGCCCACCGACATGGCCCATGCGCAGATCGGTAATCACCAGCCCGATCGAAGGTTTTTCCTCGAGCATCTTCAGCGCCGTCTCGCCACTGGCGGCGGTCATGCAACGAATGCCATCCAACGCGAGAATCTCCGACAACAGCTCCCGGGCGTCCTTGTCGTCATCGACGATCAGCACACGCTGCGGTGGCAAGTCAGGCTCGAGCATGACTGCACTGAGCGCTTCTCGCTCGGCATCGCTCAAAATATCGTGGTCGGACATAGCGTTCTCTACGTGTTCAAATCAATCACCTGGCACAGTCGTCAGACATCGCTAAGCAGAGCTTCAATGTGCACTTCGTCGGATTTTTTTCCAAGAGGCCGGCGGGCGAATTTCCGACTGTTTTTGTAGGGCACTTCCCAAATGTGCCCAACGGCAGCTCAAACCTAGACTTACGTCCAATGGGCACCCCGTTCGCAGGGGCCGACCATGACGGCAACGATCCGACAACAACAATTCAAAAAAGACTGCGGTAATGGTTATGAGTAAAGCGGACGCCTTCACCCAGGCAGGGAAAACCGCGGTGTTGCAGAACATTCAGGGAACCCTGCAATTCCTCCAGCGCTTCCCGCCCTTCAATCAGATGGAACATGCCCACCTGGCTTATCTGGTGGAGCAATGTCAGCTGCGTTTCTACGCTCAGGGCGAGAGCATCATCAAGCCCGCCGACGGGCCGGTCGAATATTTCTACATTGTCAAACAGGGCCGTGTGGTCGGCGAGCGTCAGCACATCACCAAGCCCGGCACCGAAACCACTTTCGAGATCACCACCGGGGAATGCTTCCCGCTGGCCGCACTGATAGGCGAACGGGCGACCCGCACGGCGCACCTGGCGAGCGAAGACACCTTCTGCCTGCAATTGAACAAACCGGCATTCATCAAACTGTTCGCGCTCTCCAACACCTTCCGCGACTTCGCCTTGCGCGGGGTCAGCAGCCTGCTCGATCAGGTCAACCAGCAAGTCCAGCAGAAAGCCGTGGAAACCCTCGGCACCCAGTATTCGCTGAACACCCGCCTCGGCGAGCTGGCCATGCGTCATCCGGTGACCTGCAGTCCCGACACGCCGCTGCGTGAAGCGGTCAAGCTGATGCACGACCAGCAGGTCGGCAGCATCGTCGCGGTGGATGAACACAAGGCGCCGCTGGGGATCTTCACCCTGCGCGATCTGCGCCATGTGGTGGCTGAAGGGATTGGCGATTTCAGCGAAGCGCTCGCGCGGCACATGACCCCGTCGCCGTTCTATCTGTCGCCGGATCACAGCGCCTTCGACGCGGCGATTGCCATGACCGAGCGGCACATCGCCCACGTTTGCCTGGTCAAGGATCAGCGCCTGTGCGGCGTAGTCTCCGAGCGCGATCTATTCTCGCTGCAACGGGTTGATCTGGTGCACCTGGCCCGGACCATCCGCAGCGCCCAGCGTGTCGAACAACTGATAACCCTGCGCGGCGAGATCGGCCAACTGGTCGAGCGCATGCTCGCCCACGGCGCGTCTTCGACGCAGATCACCCACATCATTACCCTGCTCAACGACCACACCGTGTGCCGGGTGATCGAGTTGACCCTCGCGGAAAAAGGCGACCCCGGCGTGCCGTTCAGCTGGCTGTGTTTCGGCAGCGAAGGCCGCCGCGAGCAGACGCTGCACACCGATCAGGACAACGGCATTCTGTTCGACGCCCGCGATGCGGCGGATGCGGCGCAGATTCGCGGCAAGTTGCTGCCGATTGCCCAGCAGATCAATCAAAGCCTGGCGCAGTGTGGCTTCACTCTGTGCAAGGGCAACATCATGGCCGGCAACCCCGAACTGTGTCTGTCGCGGGCGGAATGGGCGCGGCGTTTTGCAGCGTTCATCCGCGAGGCCACGCCGGAAAACCTGCTGGGTTCGAGCATCTACTTCGACCTGCGGGTGGTCTGGGGCGATGAAAAAAGCTGCGAGCAGTTGCGCCGCGGCATTCTCGAGCAGGTCGGCGACAACCGTTTGTTCCAGCGCATGCTGGCCGAGAACGCCCTGCGCAATCGCCCGCCGGTGGGACGCTTCCGCGAGTTTGTGCTGGCACGCAAGAACGGTGAAAAAGCCACGCTGGACCTGAAGATCCAGGGCCTGACGCCGTTTGTCGATGGTGCTCGACTGTTGGCGCTGGCCAACGGCATCGACACCAACAACACCCTCGAACGTTTTCGCCAACTGGTGGATAAGCACGTCATCGAACCGCTGGATGGCGCGGCGTATGAAGAGGCCTATCACTTCATCCAGCAGACGCGCATGCAACAGCATCAGATCCAGACCCGGGAGAATCTGCCGTATTCCAACCGCGTCGATCCCGACAGCCTCAATCATCTGGACCGGCGCATCCTGCGTGAATCCCTGCGCCAGGCGCAACGCCTGCAAAGCAGCCTGGCCTTGCGGTATCAGCTATGAGCCTGTTCTCGTGGCTGCGTCCAGCCGGCCCTGCCCTGACGACGGATGTGCAGCAACGCCTGGCGCAGTTGCCGACGATCGGCGAACTGAGCGAATGCAGCCTGCGCGAACAGCGCTGGGTGGTGCTCGACCTGGAGACCACCGGGCTGAACCTGAACAAGGACCGCGTCTTGTCGATCGGTGCGGTGGTGATCGAGGACGGCGCGATCGACTTCAGCCAACAGTTCGAACGCACGTTGCAATGCCGGGAGCTGAAGCTCAGCCCCAGTGTGTTGATTCATGGTCTGGGGCCGAATGCGATTGCGGCGGGCAGCGATCCCGCCGAGGCGTTGCTGGAATTCATGGCGTTTGTCGACGACAGCCCGGTGCTGGCGTTCCACGCGCCGTTCGATCAACACATGCTCGGGCGCGCGTTGAAGGAACACTTGGGCTACAAGCTGCAGAACGTGTTTCTGGATGTAGCCGACATGGCGCCGCTGCTGTGCCCGCAGGCGAACATCCGCGAAGCCGGACTGGATGAGTGGATCGAGTGGTTCAGGCTCGAAGTGTTCGAGCGGCACAACGCGAGTGCCGATGCGTTGGCGACGGCGGAACTGGCGTTGATTCTGTTCAGCCGGGCGCGCCAGCAACAGATTCACAGTCCGTTGAATTTGCAGCAGCGGCTGAGCCAGTGGAAGCGGCGGCAACAGGCGCCGTCTTTTTAACAACACCCTCACCCCAGCCCTCTCCCGGAGGGAGAGGGGGCCGACCGTGGTGTCTGCAGCCTTGCATCGACCTGAAAGACCGAGTCGATTGTAGATTCACCGAAAGGCGTTCAGTCGGTAGACCTCCAGAGTATCCCCCGATCGGTCCCCTCTCCCGCCGGGAGAGGGCCAGGGTGAGGGTCTGCCTTTTAAACACCCACCTGACCAGTGGCCAATTGCTAACCATTCCCACCTCTGCCAGAATCGCGAACAATTCTCGTTGGTTAATATTTCCCAATCGGTGCGTCCGGTGTCGTCAGTCCCAAGCCCTCACAGTGAACTCGTCGGTGCGATGTATCGCGACCATCGCGGTTGGCTGCTGGCATGGTTGCGGCGCAATGTGGCCTGTCCGCAGCGTGCCGAAGACCTGAGCCAGGACACCTTCGTGCGCCTGCTCGGTCGCGACGGGCTGCTGACGCCCCGCGAACCCCGGGCGTTTCTGCTGGCTATCGCCAAAGGGCTGTTGTTCGACTACTTCCGTCGCGCCGCACTGGAACAGGCCTACCTCACCGAACTGATGCTGATCCCCGAAGGCGAACAACCTTCGGTGGAAGAACAGCAACTGATCCTCGAAGACCTCAAGGCTATCGACCGCCTGCTCGGCACCTTGTCGACCAAGGCGCGCGCCGCTTTTCTGTATAACCGCCTCGACGGCCTCAGCCATGCCGAGATCGCCGACAAGCTGGGCGTCTCGGTGCCGCGCGTGCGGCAGTATCTGGCTCAAGGCATTCGTCAGTGTTACATCGCCCTGTACGGTGAGCCGACATGAGCCCGGCCAGTTCCAGACCGGTGCCGGCCCATGTGCTGGATGCGGCAATTGCCTGGCAACTGACGCTCGATTCGAGCACTGCGCTGGAGCGCGAAGAGTTCGCCAAATGGCACGCGGCCAACGAAGAACACGCCCGCGCCTGGCGCCAGTTGGGCATGCTCGATCAGCGTTTCAGTGCCGCCAAAGGCCCGGCCCGCAGTGCATTGCTGCAATCGCGCGAAGGCATTCGCCGCCGGGTGCGCAGACTGGGCAGCGGACTGGCCAGCGTGATGGTGCTCATCGGTCTCGGTCTGTTCGCCAGCGAGCGTTATCTGCCGCTGGATTACTGGCTCGCCGATCAACGCACCGCCACCGGCGAACAGCGTACCGTGCGCCTGGCCGACGGCACCGTGCTCAACCTCAACACCCACAGTGCGGTGGATGTGCGCTTCGATGAGCAGCGCCGGTTGATCGTGTTGCAGGAAGGCGAAATCCTCGTCGAAACCGGTCATGGTGATACGCGTCCGTTCATCGTCGAAACCCGCGAGGGCAGCATGCGCGCGCTGGGGACGCGGTTCCTGGTCAAGCGCGAGAACAGCGGCACACGCCTGAGCGTGTTGCAGTCGGCGGTGGCGGCGCATGCGCAAGCAAATCCCGAAGAACAGATCCTGCGCGAAGGCCAGCAAGTGCTGTTGCGCCGTGACGGGCTGGATTCGATTGTCGCACTCAACCCCGGCGCCGATGCCTGGACCCGCGGCATGCTGGTGGTGGACAACGCGCGACTGGGCGACCTGGTGCAGGAACTGAGTCGTTATCGGCGCGGGCACTTGGGCGTGGCACCGGAAGTGGCGGACTTGCGGATCACTGGCAGCTTCCCGCTGCGTGACACCGACAAGGC
>NZ_QAIU01000590.1:0-313 GCF_003061205.1 Pseudomonas sp. HMWF006 | reverse complement strand
GACCTGAAAGACCGAGTCGATTGTGGATTCACCGGAAAGCGTTCAGGTCGGTAGACCTCCAGAATATCCCTCGATCTGCCCCCTCTCACGCCGGGAGAGGGAGCCGACTGTGGTGTCTGCAGCCTTGCATCGACCTGAAAGACCGAGTCGATTGTGGATTCACCGGAAAGCGTTCAGGTCGATAGACCTCCAGAGTATCCCCCCGATCGGTCCCCTCTCCCGCCGGGAGAGGGGGCCGACCGTGGTGTCTGCAGCCTTGCATCGACCTGAAAGACCGAGTCGATTGTGGATTCACCGGAAAGCGTTCAGGTCG
>NZ_QAIU01000589.1:0-2724 GCF_003061205.1 Pseudomonas sp. HMWF006 | reverse complement strand
GCCCGAGAATCACAAAAGGGAAGGCGATCCCGTCATTGAGCCCGGCCTCACCGGACAGGCCAAACCGCACACTGTCGACGTCCCGCGCATCATTGACCTGCACCAGGGCGGCGAGCACGGGGTCGGTTGGCGCCAGAATCGCACCGATCAGCAGCGACGGCCCCCACGGTAGCTGCAAGCCCCAATGCAACAGCAGGCATACCCCGGCGATGGTCAGCACCATCACCGGGCCCGCGAGGCCGAAGGCTATCCGCCAGCGTTTGTCGCGCAGCGGCAAGCGCAACTTGAGGCCGCAGACGAACAGCGAAAACAGCACCGCGACTTCCGTCAGGTGCTCCATCCATAACGAGGCGTCGTCCAGCGACAGTTTCAACAGATCAAGGCCGCTGGGACCGATGCCGATCCCGAGTAGCAGGCAGACCGCCGATGTGGTCACCGGCATCCAGCGCAGGTACGACGAGGTCAGCGCCAGGGTCAACAGCACAGCGCCCAGCACGGCGACCCACACGGTAAAGCTCATAAGATGCCGCCTTGGATATTGGGTGTGACTGCCGTTCTGAGCAGGCGCAGCCTTCGGCAGCGCCTGCAGGGTCGTGTTGCTGTGTGAATAGCGCGGAATCAGAGCATCGGTTTGCCACCCGTCACGCCGTAGCGCTGGCCAGTGATGTAGCTGGCTTCGTCCGACGCCAGCAGCACATAGATCGGCGCCACTTCCACCGGTTGTCCGGGGCGCCCGAGTGGGGTTTCGCTGCCGAAATTCTGGACTTCTTCATCCGGCATGGTCGAGACGATCAGCGGGGTCCAGATCGGCCCCGGTGCCACGCAGTTCACGCGGATCTCTTTCGGCCCGAGCATCTGGGCCAGGCCACCGGTGAAGTTGGCGATCGCGCCTTTGGTGGTGGCGTAGGCGAGCAGGGTCGGCTTGGGCAAATCGGAGTTGATCGAACTGGTGTTGATGATCGACGCGCCGGGGCGCATGTGTTTGATCGCCGCCTGACACAAGCGGAAAATCGCGGTGATGTTGACGTCAAAGGTCATCACCCATTCTTCGTCGGGGATTTCTTCAAAGGTTTCGTGGGTCATCTGGAACGCGGCGTTGTTGACCAGCACGTCGATGCGGCCAAAGCGTTCGATGGTCTGGTCGACCAGCGCCTGGCAGTGGGCCTTTTGCGCGAGGTCACCGGGCAACAACAGGCACTGGCGACCGGCCTGCTCGACCCAGCGCGCGGTCTCTTTGGCGTCGTCATGTTCATCGAGATAAGCCACGACGACGTCTGCGCCTTCACGGGCAAAGGCAATCGCCACGGCGCGACCGATGCCGCTGTCGGCGCCGGTGATCAGCGCAATTTTGCCGGCCAGCCGGCCGGAACCGACATAGCTTTGTTCGCCGCAGTCGGGATAAGGCTGCATTTTGCCTTGCTCGCCGGGCACCGCCTGGGCCTGTTTGGGGAAGGGGGGTTTTGGATAGTCGGTCATCGCAAATCTCCGGGTCTCATGGCAGGTATGAGAGGTTGACCCGGGCGGTTTGCCGTGAGTTCGATCAGATTTGGTGAGCTGGCAAGCCAGCTCCCACATCAATCAAAGTGTTTTCAGGTATTGCGGTCAGCCAGGGCTCGCTCCATCCGGGCAATACCGTCTTCGAGCATTGAACGCGGGCAGCCGAAGTTCAGGCGCACGAACTGTTGGTGCTGGTCGCCGAAGTCCAGACCGGCGCTCAAGCCGACTTTGGCCTGTTCCAGAAAGAACTGCTGAGGATTGGCCAGATCCAGCGCCGAGCAATCGAGCCACGCCAGATACGTGCCCTGCGGCACGTTGAGGGTCACGCCGGGCAGCCGGCGGCGCACGGCGTCCACCAGCCAGTCACGGTTGGCCTGCAGATAGGTTTTCAACTCGGCCAGCCACGGCCCGGCTTCGCTGTAGGCGACGCGGGTGGCTTCCATGCCCAGCGGGTTGACACTGTCGACCATGCCGCAGCGGGCGTGGTTGACGCGTTCGCGCAGGGCGGCGTCCTGGATGATCATGAACGAGGTCTTGAGACCGGCGATGTTGTAGGCCTTGCTCGCCGACATCAGGGTGATGGTGCGGCGGGCGATTTCCGGGCTCAGGGAAGCGGTCGGGATGTGCACGCGACCGTCGAAGCACAGTTCGGCGTGGATTTCGTCGGAGATGATCCACGCGTCCCGGGCAACACAGATATCCGCCACCGCTTGCAGTTCTTCACGGCCGAACACCTTGCCGATCGGGTTGTGCGGGTTGCTCAGCAGCAGCGCGCCGCCACCGATCAGTGATTCACGCAAGCCCTCCAAGGGGGTCAAGTAAGTGCCGTCAGCCTGTGCGACGAATTCGAGCTCGACCTTGTTCAAGCCCCAGTGGCCCGGCGCATGGCGCAGCGGCGGGTAGTTGGGCACTTGCACCACGACGTTCTGTTGCGGCTGCACCAGCGCTTTCAAGGCCATGTTGAAACCGGACTCAACGCCCGGCAGAAAGATCAGCTCCTGAGGTTTGACCTGCCACGCGAACTTGCTCCAGAGGTCGGCAACGATGGCCTCGCGCAGGTTGTCCTGCGCCACGCTGTAACCCAACAGCGGGTGCAGCAGACGCTGCTGCAGTGCCTCGATCACCACCGGCGGTGCGGCGAAATCCATATCAGCGACCCACATCGGCAACACGTCGGCCGGGTAGCGGCTCCACTTGGTGCTGCCGGTGTTGTGGCGGTCGAATACC
>NZ_QAIU01000588.1:0-1181 GCF_003061205.1 Pseudomonas sp. HMWF006 | reverse complement strand
ACGCAAGCCAGTGCAGTTGTCCGGCGGTCAGCGCCAACGTGTCGCCCTCGCCCGCGCGCTGGTCAATCGTCCGCGCGTGCTGTTGCTGGATGAACCCCTTGGTGCTCTCGACCTCAAGCTGCGCGAGCAAATGCAAAGCGAACTGAAGAAACTGCAGCGCCAACTCGGCATCACCTTCATCTTCGTCACTCACGACCAGACCGAAGCGCTGTCGATGTCCGATCGCGTCGCGGTATTCAACAAGGGCCGCATCGAACAGGTCGACACTCCGCGCAATCTGTACATGAAACCGACCACCACGTTTGTCGCCGAATTCGTCGGCACCTCGAACGTGATTCGTGGCGACCTGGCACGCCAGCTCAGCGGCCATCCGCAGCCGTTTTCGATCCGCCCGGAGCATGTGCGTTTCGCCGAAGGCCCGCTGGCCGCCCACGAGATCGAAGTCAGCGGCCTGCTCCACGACATCCAGTATCAGGGCAGTGCCACGCGCTATGAACTGAAGCTGGAAAACGGCCAGACCCTGAGCATCAGCCACGCCAACAATCAGTGGCTCGACAGCAGCGCGCAGCATCAGACCGGCCAGCGCCTCAGCGCACGCTGGGCGCGAGAAGCGATGGTTGCACTGCACGACACCGTTGCCGGCGAGGTGTGAGATGAGCACGCTCGCGATGACTCAATCGCCGCCCTTGCGCCGGTTTTCCAACCTGCTCTATCGCAAGCCGAACCTGTATTTGTCGCTGCTGCTGGTGCCGCCGTTGCTGTGGTTCGGCGCGATCTACCTCGGTTCACTGCTGGTGCTGTTGTGGCAGGGTTTCTACACCTTCGACGACTTCACCATGGCGGTCACCCCTGACCTGACACTGGCCAATTTTGCCGCGCTGTTTCAGCCGTCGAACTTCGACATCATCCTGCGCACGCTGAGCATGGCCATCGTTGTGTCAATCGCCAGCGCCATCGTCGCGTTCCCGATTGCCTACTACATGGCGCGCTACACCACCGGCAAGACCAAGGCGTTTTTCTACATCGCGGTGATGATGCCGATGTGGGCCAGTTACATCGTCAAGGCTTACGCCTGGACGTTGCTGTTGGCCAAGGGCGGCGTGGCGCAGTGGTTCGTGCAGCACCTGGGGCTGGAGCCGGTGTTGCAGTTCATCCTCGGCATTCCCGGCGTGGGCGGCAGC
>NZ_QAIU01000587.1:18730-23889 GCF_003061205.1 Pseudomonas sp. HMWF006 | reverse complement strand
ATCCGGTACCGATCGCGCCACCGAGGGCGATCAGTTGAATATGGCGATTTTTCAGGCCGCGTTTCAGCTCGCCTGATTGCGAGGGTTGTCCACTCATGAAAAAGGTCTCACGCAAGGTTTGATGATGTTCAGTAGACGTTGCTGCAAGGTTGCGATTTCAGGCAGCCCCGATCAAACCCCAGCGCAGGCACCAGGAGTTCAGCTTATTTACAACGGTCATGCGTCACCTGTTTGTTTTTATCTGTGACGAAATCGAACCCGACACGCTTATGACGCGGCGGAGTGAACAAGGCGGATAGCCTTGAGGTTTGCGCGATTACGCAGAGGGTCACAGTTAAAACGCGGCGCATTGTACACCGCTAACCCCCTGCTGCCAGACCCCGCTGGATCAGCGTGGCGGTTGCCGGGATTGCGTGTGTCCGCCTCGAGACGCTCGGGCGGCAGCAATAATTGAGTCAGGCCTTTGCAGGCCATCGACGGGGACGGGGAGAAAACCGTCCCACGCAGAGAAGTGGAGATCAGTCACGGCGTTCATTGCGCCTCCTTCTTGTTATGCACCTGCACGACAGGCATGGGGCGCATCACACCCTTCAAACGACGCTGAAACAAGCGCGCCAGAGCCTTGCATGGAGCGCTCGCAGCCGGGCTTCGGCAGGTTTTCCTTACAGCGTCTGGAGAGACGTGGTTCCACTGGGCTACGCCGCGCTTTTCGTAAACATTTCTTTACGTCGCGTAACGCAGATTTTCCATTTCAGAAATTTTCGAAGGATGTCTACAAATTGACGGTAGCAAGCTTGCTAATGAAGTTGGCGGCTTAGTTTTTTGTTTTCAAATAAGAAAACCCATGGCAAAAAACAGAATAAAAAGTTTATTTAAATTTTAAATAAATAATTTTTTGCATTACAAAACACCCTGAACTAGGTTTTTCACGTCTTGCCGGCCACCTCGACCGGCCAGTCATAACCGTGAAAGTCATCTAGGAGATCGACCATGCAAGCACTGGAAAAAGACTTGGATACCGAACTGCAACTGGACGAATGGTTTGAAGCACCGACCCACGAGGCGGCTGTGGAAATGATGCAAGCCGACGCGGTCGTTCCGTTCGGCACGGCGATGTGGCCTCTGTAAGACATCCCGGGCAGGCACGGTCCGGCCGGTCGTGCCTGCCGCTTCCTTCACGGTCAGTCAGGGAGTACTCATGGATAAGCCCCGCGCGATCTCGCATTTCCTTTACTACCTCGAACATCACCCTGCCCTTGCCGACCTGGAGTCGGCAAAGGTATTGCTCGGCCACACCGCCGATTACGAAGCCCTGACCGGCGCCATCGCCGAACAGGCCGGCGATCACCCGCGTTTCACCTTCAGCGCAAGGCGCCTGGATCTGGAAAGCACCGCAACGCTGACCGCAGCGATTGCCGATAGCGATCTGTACATTTTCTTCTACGACTCTTCCACCCTGCCCAACCCGCGTCCCGACGGCCCGGAGTTTGTCCGCGCGCTGCAAGGCGTAATGGCGGAAAACTGGAAAAAGTCGCTGCTGTTCAAGGATTACGGCGACTATTTCTACGACACCTTCAGCATCACCCCGCAGCGCATCGCCGGGCTCAACAGTCATCTGATCCAGCGCATGTCCCAGGCCACCACGCTGAGCTTCAGGGACGACCACGGCTCATGGTTCGAAACGCCGCTGAGCAGCATCAAGAAGTGGACCGACATCAACGGCGTCGGCAACTTCGACCTGGCCCCCGGCGAAATCGCCACCCACAGCGAAGCCATCAACGGCCATGTGAAATTCAAGGGCACCTTCCTCAGCACCATCCCCTTTGCGCGCAAGTACGGCGTACTGGAATCGCCACTGGAACTGTGGATCGAGAACTCGACCATCAGCCGCATCGCCACTGATGTGCCTGGGCTGGAGCATGATTTCAACAAATACCTGGACGCCAACCCGTCGAACCGGCGGATCGAGGAATTGGGGATCGGCACCAACGAAGGCGTGAAGGATCTGTATGCGCGCAATGCCGGGTTCGAGGAGCGGCACTGCGGGTTGCACCTGGGCCTCGGTGGTGGCGCCAAGGGTAGCCATCACCTGGACCTGATCTTCTCGGGTGGGGTGTTGGCGCTGGATGACAAGCCGGTGTTTGATGGGCGCTTCGTCTTTTAAGGCTGAAATAGAGGGTGAAGCCTCTCGCCCTATCGCGGGCAAGCCCGCTCCCACAGGTTTCATTGTTGTACACGAATTCTGTTAACGACAAAAAATCTGTGGGAGCGGGCTTGCTCCGAAGAGGCCGGGTCAGAAACTACATACCTTTCGCCAGACGAAAAAAAACGCCAACCCTGCGGTTGGCGTTTTTCATTCAGCTTGAAGCTTATCGCTCAAAGCTCACAGCTGCTTCACTCAGGTTTCTTGCGACCAAAACCCGGACGCTGGCCCGAACCACTCGGTGCACCGCGACGGTTACCCGATGGCTTGTCACCGTCGACCAGCTTGATACCAGGACGCTTCGGCGCTGGCTTGGCCGGACGCTTATTGGTGGTGTCCGCCGGACGATCCGCCACTGGCGTACCGCGACCGGCCGGTGCACGACCTTCGCCACGCTCTGTACGACCGCGTGGCGCGCGTTCGCCATCCGGGCGCGCTGCAGGTTTGCGACCCGGACGCTCGCCTTCGATCTGCGGCTCGCGGCTTGGGCGTGGGCCGGTCGGTGCGCCAGCGGCTGGACGCAGCGTGCGTACGCGCTCGGTCTTGGCCATTGGTCGAGACGATTTACGCTGCATACGCTCAAGCTTGTCTTTGCTCTTGGCGTTCAGTTGCGGCATCGCTACCGGCGTCAGGCCGACTTCAGCACTGAGAATGTCGACTTCGTACTGACTCATTTCGCGCCAGCGGCCCATCGGCAGGTCGGAGTTGAGGAACACCGGACCGAAACGCACGCGCTTCAGACGGCTGACCACCAGCCCTTGGGATTCCCACAGACGACGAACCTCACGGTTACGACCTTCCATCACCACGCAGTGATACCAGTGGTTGAAACCTTCGCCACCTGGCGCCTGCTTGATGTCGGTGAACTTGGCCGGGCCGTCTTCAAGCACGACGCCGGCCTTCAGGCGTTCGATCATTTCGTCATCGACTTCACCGCGTACACGCACGGCGTACTCACGGTCCATCTCGTAGGACGGGTGCATCAAACGGTTGGCCAGTTCACCGTCGGTGGTGAACATCAGCAGACCGGTGGTGTTGATGTCGAGACGACCGATGTTGATCCAGCGCCCCTCTTTCGGACGCGGCAGCTTGTCGAACACGGTCGGACGGCCTTCCGGGTCGTCACGGGTGCAGATCTCGCCATCGGGCTTGTTGTACATGATCACGCGGCGCACCGATTCGGCTGCCTCTTCGCGCTTGATGACCTTGCCATCAATGGTGATGGCGTCGTGCATGTCGACGCGCAGGCCGAGGGTGGCGTCTTTACCATTGACCTTGATCCGGCCCTGGCTGATCCAGGCTTCAACGTCACGGCGCGAGCCGACGCCGATACGGGCGAGGACTTTCTGCAGCTTTTCGCCTGCTGGGCCGATTTCCTGGTCGTCTTTCTGATTGATGTCACTCATCTGGGCACCTCCCGGTGTGGTCTGTTCAGGCGGCGCCTGAAGCATTGAAATCTGGGTTTTCGGGCGAAGGGATCGCCGAAGGGTCGCGAATCATACGCGGATGTGCGCCATCGCGCATCAGAGACTAGCTGATCGTTAAACAGTTATTTCTTTTTCCGCCGACCGGCGCCACCGAGTTTGATCAGACGCAGCGCGGCTTCAGCCAGCACTGTGCGCTTGTCATCCTTGTCGAGTTTCTTCCAGGCTTTGATTTCGCGCTTGCTGCGGCCGCAGCCGAGGCAGATGTCGTCGGAGAACTTGCAGAGGCTGATGCACGGGTCTTTGGTGGAACTCATTTGATATTCCTGGCTTACGCTAAACCCTGTGGGAGCGAGCTTGCTCGCGAAGGCGGTATGTCAGATACATCATCTTTGAATGACACTCCGCTTTCGCGAGCAAGCTCGCTCCCACAGGGGCCGTCATTGTTCTCCGGATTTCGGTCAGTCGTCGAATTCGCGGCGCTCGGCTTCGATGGCTTCGGCCAGGGCGCGGGCTTCGGCTTCTTCTTCGCTCAGTTCGGGTTCTGGCGCTTGCGCGGGTTGCTCAAGGGCGGCGACGGCTGCCAACAGTTTTTCCCGTGCTTCGGCGACGCCGAGGATGTCTTCTTCCGGTTCGGCTTCTGTCTCGGCTTCAAGTTCAACTTCAATGGCCGGTTCGGCGATCGCGGTTTCAGGCTCAGGCTCGATCTGAGTCACTGCATCGGGCGTCGACACCTCACCGTCCGCCGCATCGCGCAGCAAGTCGTCGAAATCGGTCTTGATCCCCTCCTCCATGCTGTCCAGCTCCAGCAACAGCGTATGGAAGCTGGTCTCTTCTTTCTCCTCCTCCGGCTCGGCGCTGGCGTCGGCCAGTTCCTGCAAGCCTTGCGGTACCGGCGCGTCGTCGAAATCGAGCACCGGATCGGTTTCCATCTCGCGCAATTCGGCCAATGGCGGCAGGTCTTCGAGGTTCTTCAGGTTGAAGTGATCGAGAAAGGCCTTGGTGGTGGCGAACATCGCCGGCTTGCCGGGCACGTCGCGGTAACCGACGACGCGGATCCACTCGCGCTCCAGCAAGGTCTTGACGATGTTGCTGTTCACCGCCACGCCACGCACGTCTTCGATCTCGCCACGGGTGATCGGCTGGCGATAGGCGATCAGCGCAATGGTTTCCAGCAAGGCACGGGAATAACGCTGCGGGCGCTCTTCCCACAAGCGGCCGACCCACGGCGAAAACTTTTCGCGGATCTGCAAGCGATAGCCCGATGAGACTTCCTTGAGCTCGAAAGCACGGCCCTCGCAGGACTTGCCCAGCAGGGTCAGGGCTTTCTTGAAGACCGCAGGCTCGGGCCGTTCGCCTTCTTCAAACAGTTCAAACAGGCGCTCAAGGGATTGCGGCTTTCCCGAGGCCAACAGAAAGGCTTCAAGCAGGGGGGCCAGCTCGCGGGGTTCAGTCAGGTTCATGTTTCGACTCGTTATTCGGCTCGGGCTCGCACGTGGATCGCGGCGAACGGCTCATTCTGCACCAGCTCG
>NZ_QAIU01000587.1:16946-18720 GCF_003061205.1 Pseudomonas sp. HMWF006 | reverse complement strand
GTTCAAGGATCGCCATAAAGGTCACCACCACTCCCAACCTGCCTTCTTCGGCGGTGAACAGCTCGACGAACGGCACGAAACCGCCGCCCTTGAGCCGTTCCAGCACATCGCTCATGCGCTCGCGGGTGGACAGTGCCTCGCGGCTGACCTGGTGGCTTTCAAACATATCGCCACGGCGCAGCACCTCGGCCATGCACATCAAAATCTCTTCCAGTGCGACATCCGGCAACAGCTTGCGCGCCCGGGCTTCCGGGGCGTCGAGCTTGGGCACGATCACATCGCGGCCGACCCGGCTCAAGCCGTCGATGCCTTCGGCGGCGGCCTTGAAGCGTTCGTATTCCTGCAAGCGGCGGATCAGTTCGGCACGCGGGTCGTCTTCTTCGTCTTCGACGGTTTCAGCCCGAGGCAGCAGCATGCGCGACTTGATCTCGGCGAGCATCGCGGCCATCACCAGGTACTCGGCGGCCAGCTCCAGACGCACCGACTGCATCAACTCGACATAGCCCATGTACTGGCGGGTGATTTCCGCCACCGGGATGTCGAGAATGTTGATGTTCTGTTTGCGGATCAGGTACAGCAGCAGGTCGAGCGGACCTTCGAAGGCTTCGAGAAAGACTTCCAGCGCATCCGGCGGAATGTACAGGTCCAGCGGCATTTCCATGACCGCCTGGCCATAGACCATGGCAAACGGCAGTTCCTGCTGGGCGCCGGCCTGGGGATCGACAACGGTTTCCACTGCGGACATTCAGGCTTCGACCATGAACGGCGCGGGGTCGCCGCAACCGACGCGGATCACTTCCGGATCGTCGCCGGTCAGGTCGATCACCGTGGACGCCTTGATCCCGCCGAAACCGCCGTCGATGATCAGGTCCACCTGGTGTTCAAGCAATTGACGCATTTCATAGGGATCGCTCAGCGGGTCTTCGTCGCCGGGCATGATCAGGGTCACGCTCATCAGCGGCTCGCCGAGTTCGGCCAACAGCGCCAGGGCGATTGGATGGCTGGGCACGCGCAGGCCGATGGTGCGCTTCTTCGGATGCAGGAGCAGCCGAGGCACTTCGCGGGTAGCGTTGAGAATAAAGGTGTAAGGCCCCGGCAAATGCGCCTTTAGTATGCGGAACGTGCCGGTGTCGATCTTGGCGTAATTGCCCAGTTGCGACAGGTCGCTGCAGATCAGCGCGAAGTTGTGCTTTTCATCCAGCTGACGCAGGCGCCGAACCCGCTCGATGGCGGTCTTGTCGCCGATCTGGCAACCAATGGCGTAGGAAGAGTCGGTAGGGTAAATCACCACCCCGCCCTTACGGATGATCTCGACCGCCTGTTTGATCAGGCGCGCTTGCGGGTTTTCCGGATGAATCTGGAAAAATTGACTCACATTCTCTACCTGTTCAGACGGCGGCAATAACTGTGTCATGTTTGAACCGACACCACAGGGGTGGAAGGTCCTCGGGAACCGGCCGGTACTGGCCGATCTCGGACCAGCCTCCAGGGCCATGGAAATCACTGCCGGCGCTGACCAGCAGACCGAACTCACGGGCAAGGATCGCCAGGCTGCCCACCTGTTCTGCGGGCTGAAAGCCATTGACCACTTCAATCGCGTGCCCGCCCGCTTGAATATAGTCGGCAATCAGCTTTCGGCGCTTGCTGCGGGTGAAATCGTAGTGCCACGGATGCGCCAGGCTGACCCACGCATTGGCGGCGCGCAACGTGTCGACAGTGTCTTCCAGTGTCGGCCAGTGCAACTTGACGTCGCCCAACTTGCCAGCGCCGAGCC
>NZ_QAIU01000587.1:15574-16936 GCF_003061205.1 Pseudomonas sp. HMWF006 | reverse complement strand
ATCCTTTACAAAACCTTCACGTACCATCCAGTCAGCGAAATGCGGACGGGCCGGCGCATTGCCGCTATCGCCCAGTTCCAGCTGAATCTGCCGGGCGCCATCGAGGGCGCCGGGCATGCCCTTGAGCGCGAGCTTGCGGCTTATTTCTTCCGACCGCAGCCAGCGGCCATCGTGCAATTTGGCAATTGCCTCGACCAACGGCGCGGCGTTGACGTCGAAACCGTAGCCCAGCACGTGAATGGTCGCGCCGCCCCAGGTGCAGGACAATTCGACGCCGTTGACCAGTTGCATGCCCAATTCATCGGCGGCCGCGCGCGCTTCGGCGAGGCCTTCAAGGGTGTCGTGGTCGGTCAACGCCAGGACTCGCACGCCGTTTTCGAACGCACGCGCAACCAGAACCGCAGGCGCCAGGGCGCCATCGGAGGCCGTGCTATGGCAGTGCAAATCAACATTCACGGGGAGTTGTAACCTCAAATCAGCTGACGCTATCGCGCGCCCATATGTTTGTTATTATGCCGCCACATCCAGCTTCTGGCTCTTACTGTGAAACAATTCATCGATTTCATCCCGCTTCTGCTGTTCTTCATCGTTTACAAACTTGATCCACGGGTCGTCGACATCGCTGGCCATGAAGTGACTGTAGGCGGTATTTACAGCGCCACCGCGATGCTGATCATCAGCTCCCTCGTGGTGTACGGTGCGTTGTTCATCAAACAGCGCAAGCTGGAAAAGAGCCAATGGCTGACCCTGATCGCCTGCCTGGTGTTCGGCAGCCTGACGCTGGCCTTCCACAGTGAGACCTTCCTCAAGTGGAAAGCGCCGGTGGTCAACTGGCTGTTCGCCGTGGCCTTCATCGGCAGCCACTTCATCGGTGACCGCCTGCTGATCAAACGCATCATGGGCCACGCACTGACCCTGCCGGATCCGGTCTGGACCCGCCTGAACATCGCCTGGATCGGCTTTTTCCTGTTTTGCGGGGCCGCCAACCTGTTCGTCGCCTTCACCTTCCAGAGCATCTGGGTGGACTTCAAGGTGTTCGGCAGCCTGGGCATGACCGTGCTGTTCCTGGTCGCTCAGGGCATCTACCTGTCTCGTCACCTGCACGACGCCGATACCACAACACCAAAAACCGAGGACTGACATGCTCTACGCCATCATTGCCACCGACGTCGCCAACTCGCTGGAAGCCCGCCTGGCCGCGCGCCCTGCGCACCTGGAACGCCTGCAAGCGCTCAAGGGCGAAGGCCGTATCGTATTGGCCGGCCCGCACCCGGCGGTCGACAGCAATGATCCGGGCGCAGCGGGTTTCACCGGCAGCCTGATCGTCGCCGAGTTCGATTCGCTGAGCGCCGCGCAAGCGTG
>NZ_QAIU01000587.1:10885-15542 GCF_003061205.1 Pseudomonas sp. HMWF006 | reverse complement strand
CCCCAAAGCCATCCGATGCGGTGTGCCTGTCACACCGCAGTCCCTGTTATTGGGACAGCTTCGCTGTCCATCGGGGATAAATCCCCTCGCCACAAAGTCACCTGCACTACAAACCAGTCTTCCCCGGCACTGAACCTTATCGGTTCTTGCTGCTCTCAATCGCTCATTATTCTCGTTTGTCTGCCGACAACCTGCCCAATATCCATTTGGAAGCAGGTGTCGCGATGCGCAAGGGTCCGTTGTGTCTGATGTTGGTCACGTTGTCGATCATGGCGCCCGCCCATGGTGAGGAAACCACCGAAGGCGGCAGCTCCACGCCATTGTCATTGAGTGCCGGCAGTCAGATCACCGAGTTGCAACAGCGCCTCAAGGTCAGCGAACAGCAGCGGGAAGAACTGAGCAAACAATTGCAAAATGCCGACAACACCCGCGAAAGCGCCCAGCTCGCCCGGTTGCGCCAGGAGAACCAGCGTCTCAAGCTGCAACTCAAGGAAGCCCAGGCCAGCCCGCTCCCGCGTCTGCTGACCGAACAGCAGCAGTGGTTCGTCACCGGTGCCGGAGTAGCGCTATTGGCGCTGCTCTGCGGTATCTTTGCCAGTGGAGCAAGCCGAAAACGTCGGCAATGGCTAAATTGAGTGAGTCATGAGCGAGCTGTTACTGATTGATGATGACCAGGAGTTGTGCGAACTCCTGAGTAGCTGGCTGAGCCAGGAAGGCTTCCAGGTGCGCGCCTGCCACGATGGCCAGAGTGCGCGCAAGGCGTTGGCCGAATCGTCGCCCGCGGCGGTGGTGCTGGACGTGATGCTGCCCGACGGCAGCGGCCTGGAACTGCTCAAGCAACTGCGCAACGATCACGCCGATCTGCCGGTGCTGATGCTTTCGGCCCGAGGCGAGCCGCTGGACCGCATCCTCGGCCTGGAACTCGGCGCCGATGATTACCTGGCCAAGCCGTGCGATCCCCGTGAACTGACCGCCCGCCTGCGCGCCGTGTTGCGCCGCAGCCATCCGGCAGCGGTGTCGACTCAACTGGAACTGGGCGACCTGAGCTTCAGCCCGGTGCGTGGCGTGGTCAGCATCGACGAGAAAGAACTGACCCTCACCGTGTCCGAAAGCCGCCTGCTCGAAGCCCTGCTCAAGCAGCCCGGCGAGCCGCTGGATAAACAGGAACTGGCGCAACTGGCCCTCGGCCGCAAGCTGACCCTGTACGACCGCAGCCTGGACATGCACGTCAGCAACCTGCGCAAGAAGATCGGCCCGCACCCGGACGGTCGTCCACGGATCGTCGCCCTGCGTAGCCGCGGTTACTTCTATAGCCTCTGAACCTGCCACCCCCTGTAGGCGTGAGCCTGCTCGCGATGGCAGTGTGTCAGTCGACACTTTCTTGCCAGATACACCGCTATCGCGAGCAGGCTCACGCTTACAGGGGTGTGTTTGTAAGGTTGGGCACAAAGCGTCTTTACCCAAGCTTTACGCAGCGCTGACCGCCGCTGACCTTGATCTCCGTAATCTGTACTCATCCGGAACGTACCGGGAACGAGACAAGGAGATACACCATGCGCAAGACTCTTATCGCTCTGATGTTCGCTGCCGCTCTGCCAACCGTCGCCATGGCCATGCCGCAGGATGGTGGCCCGATGGGTGGCCCAATGGATGGCGCTCGCCACGGCGGTCAGATGCACGGCATGCACGGCAAAGGACCGTACAGCCAACTCGACCTGTCTCGCGAACAGCGCGAGCAGATCCGCAAGATCATGGGCGAGCAGATGCACGAGCGTAAGCAAGTGGTCGAGAAGTACCTGGAAAAACTCTCGCCGGCTGACCAGAAAGCCATGAAGGACGAGATGGCGGCCAACCACAAGAAAGCCGAAGCCGACGTACGCAACCTGCTGAAGCCGGATCAACAGAAGAAATTCGACGAGATCCAGAAGAAACAGGCGGAACGCCGCGCCGAATGGGCCGAGTTCAAGGCGTGGAAAGCGCAACAGCCGCAAAAAGCGCAATAATGTTCTAATCACAGGCCCGGCGGCATATTCCGTCGGGCCTGTTTTTACCGATCCAAATGCAGGAGTGAGCCTGCTCGCGATAGCGGTGTGCCAGTCGACAGAATCGTGTCTGACCCACCGCTATCGCGAGCAGGCTCACTCCTACAGGGGTTTTGTGTTTGTTCTGAGGAATTTCTGTGCGTTCATTGTTTTGGCGTATTCTCGCGAGCTTCTGGCTGGCCATCGCTCTGGTGGCCGGGTTGTCCATTCTGCTCGGGCACATGCTCAACCAGGACGCGTGGATCCTCAGCCGTCACCCGGGCCTCAACACATTGGCCAGTGAATGGACGCAAACCTACGAAGCCCAGGGCGAAGAAGCCGCCCAGACGATCCTCGAACAACGCAAACGCCAGTACCACATCGACGTTCAGGTGCTCAACGAAAGCGGTGATCCGGTGGTCCGCGGCACCTTCCCGCGCCGCGCCGCCGCCTTCGAAGCCCGCCAGAACAACGATGACCGCCGCCTGCCCTGGCGGCGCCTGACCGACGAGTTCACCAGCGAAAAAACCGGCGACACCTACCTGTTCATCTTCCGTATCCCGCACCCGGAACTCGACGCCTGGCACCGCGATAGCCTGCTTTGGCCGCTCAGCGCGCTGGGTATTGCGCTGGTGGTACTGACCCTGTTCAGCCTCTTGGTCACGTTCTCCATCACCCGCCCGCTCAGCCGTTTGCGCGGCGCCGTGCATGACCTGGGACAGACCACCTATCAGCAGAACAGCCTGGCGAAACTGGCCAACCGCCGCGACGAATTCGGCGTGCTGGCCACCGACTTCAACCGCATGGGTGCGCGCCTGCAAAGCCTGATCGGCAGTCAGCGGCAATTGCTGCGTGATGTGTCCCACGAACTGCGCTCACCGCTGGCACGGTTGCGGATTGCCTTGGCGCTGGCGGAACGGGCCAACCCAGAGGAACGCGAGAAACTCTGGCCACGACTGACACGCGAGTGTGATCGGCTGGAAGCGTTGATCAGTGAAATTCTGGTATTGGCGCGAGTCGATGCCGACAACGCCAGTGCTGAAGAGGTGGATCTGAATACGTTGCTCGGCACGTTGCAGAAGGACGCGAAACTGGCATCGCCCGAGCAGATCGTGCGTCTTGATGCCGAACCGCAGCTGAATCTGAAGGGCTGGCCGACCATGATCGAGCGCGCCGTCGATAACCTGCTGCGCAATGCCCAGCGCTTCAACCCGGAAGGTCAAGCGATTGAAATGCAGGCCTCGCGCCAGGGCGAAAAAATTGTCGTGAGCGTGCGCGACCATGGCCCGGGGGTGCAGGCTGAGCATTTGAGCCAGTTGGGCGAACCGTTTTACCGGGCGCCGGGGCAGACGGCGGCGGGACATGGCCTGGGCCTGGCGATTGCCCGGCGAGCGGCGGAACGCCATGGTGGGAGTTTGACGCTGGCCAATCATCCGCAGGGCGGGTTTATTGCGAGTCTGGAATTGCCGCTTGTACCCGGCGCCGTCGTCCAACCCTAAAAGCCACCCTCACCCCAGCCCTCTCCCGGAGGGAGAGGGGGCCGACCGAGGTGTCTGGCGCCCTGCATCGAGTTGAAACACCGAGTCGATTATGGACTCCAAGCCGTGATCGGGTCTGGATTCAGCCAGGCACGTCCAGGTCGGCGCGTCTCTGCAACATCCCCCAATCAGTCCCCTCTCCCTGCGGGAGAGGGCTGGGGTGAGGTGTCTGGCGCCCTGCATCGACCTGACAGACCGAGTTGATTATGGATGCTGAATCCGTAATCAACTCTGTATCCGAATTGAACCGAAGTCGATTATGGATTCAGCGAAGAACGTTCAGGTCGGCGTATCTCTACAACATCCCCCAATCAGTCCCCTCTCCCTCCGGGAGAGGGTCAGGGTGAGGGGCTTTTGATCTTCAGGCTTTACTCGGCCAGGCGCTGACGAACTCGGCCAGGTCAACCTTCTCCGCCACACGCGGCTCTTTCTGCGGGGTGCCCAGGTACAGGAACGCGATCACCTCTTCCCCTTCCGCCAGCCCCAGCCCTTGGGCCACATGCTTGGAATACGCCAGATCACCGGTGCGCCACACCGCGCCAATCCCCTGCGCATACGCCGCCAGCAAAATCCCGTGGGCGGCACAACCGGCCGCCAGCAACTGCTCGGCTTTCGGGTATTTGGAGTGATCCTGCAACTTCGCAATCACCACAACCACCAACGGAGCACGCAGCGGACCGTTGCGTGCCTTGTCGATCATCGCTTCAGTGACTTCGCCTTCCTGCATTTGCGCGGCTTCGGCCAGCAACTCGCCCATCTGCTCGCGCGCCGAGCCTTCGACGGTCAGGAAACGATAAGGCTGCAAGTGCCCGTGATCCGGCGCACGCAGGGCCGCGGAGAACAACGCTTCGCGCTGTGCGGCGGTGGGGGCCGGTTCGACCAGTCGTGGAACGGAAACACGGTTGAGCAAAGCGTCGAGAGCCTGCATCGGCCACCTCCTGAGAAAAATGTGCGGCTATTCTAGCGGTATCTGCCAACCGGGTGCCGGTTTACATGCCTGCCCCCACGGGTAGAATGGCGCCCTTCCCACATCAGCCCGAGCGGACTTCATGGCGTTGCCGACCTTACGGATCATTGGTTTCATC
Organism: Pseudomonas sp. HMWF006; assembly: GCF_003061205.1. Taxonomy (NCBI): domain Bacteria; kingdom Pseudomonadati; phylum Pseudomonadota; class Gammaproteobacteria; order Pseudomonadales; family Pseudomonadaceae; genus Pseudomonas; species Pseudomonas sp. HMWF006. The sequence goes on along the minus strand of NZ_QAIU01000587.1, from coordinate 10,898 downwards.
ATCGGCATCTTCC
>NZ_QAIU01000587.1:8994-10875 GCF_003061205.1 Pseudomonas sp. HMWF006 | reverse complement strand
ATGGCCACCCTGGTGATTTTCGAGCGCACCAGCGACCTGCCGTCGTTCCTCTGGGCGAGCATGATCACCTTCGTCGCCGGCCTCGCGCTGGTGATTCCCGGCCGGCCGGAACACATTCATCTGCGCCCCCGCGACATGTATTTGCTGACCGTCAGCAGCTGGCTGGTGGTGTGTATTTTCGCCGCACTGCCATTTCTGCTGACCCAGCACATCAGCTACACCGACTCGTTTTTCGAAAGCATGTCCGGCATCACCGCGACCGGTTCGACCGTGCTCAGCGGGCTCGACACCATGTCCCCGGGAATTCTGATGTGGCGCTCGCTGCTGCACTGGCTCGGCGGCATCGGCTTCATCGGCATGGCGGTGGCGATTCTGCCGTTGCTGCGCATCGGCGGCATGCGCCTGTTCCAGACCGAATCCTCGGACCGTTCGGAAAAGGTCATGCCGCGCTCGCACATGGTGGCGCGGCTGATTGTGGCAGCGTATGTCGGCATCACCATCCTCGGCAGCCTGGCGCTCTGGTGGGCCGGGATGAGCCCGTTCGATGCAATCAACCATGCGATGTCGGCGATCTCCACGGGCGGGTTCTCGACCTCCGACCAGTCCCTGGCCAAGTGGACACAACCGGCCGTGCACTGGGTCGCGATCGTGATCATGATCCTCGGCAGCCTGCCGTTCACTCTCTACGTGGCGACATTGCGCGGCAACCGCAAGGCGTTGATCAGGGATCAGCAAGTGCAGGGTTTATTGGCGATGTTGCTGGTGACCTGGCTGGTACTCGGCACCTGGTACTGGTGGACGACCAAACTGCACTGGCTGGAGGCGTTGCGGCATGTCGCGCTGAACGTGACCTCGGTGGTCACCACCACCGGGTTTGCCCTGGGCGACTACAGCCTGTGGGGCAACTTCTCGTTGATGCTGTTCTTCTATCTGGGTTTTGTTGGTGGCTGTTCCGGCTCGACAGCGGGCGGGATCAAGATTTTCCGCTTCCAGGTCGCCTACATCCTGCTCAAGGCCAACCTTAACCAGCTGATTCACCCACGCGCGGTGATCAAGCAGAAGTACAACGGCCACCGCCTCGACGAAGAGATCGTGCGCTCGATTCTGACCTTCTCGTTCTTCTTCGCCATCACCATCTGCGTGATTGCCCTGCTGCTGTCGCTGCTCGGCGTCGACTGGATGACAGCGCTGACCGGCGCCGCGAGTACCGTGTCCGGCGTCGGCCCGGGCCTGGGTGAAACCATCGGCCCGGCGGGCAACTTCGCCACCCTGCCGGATGCCGCCAAGTGGATTCTGTCGTTCGGCATGCTGCTCGGCCGCCTGGAAATCATTACGGTGTTTGTGCTGTGCATTCCGGCCTTTTGGCGTCACTGACCGCGTTCGGCGCCTGCAACAACCGCGTCCGGTAATCGCCGGGCGTGGTGTCGAACCAGCGGCGGAAGGCGCGGAAGAAATTACTCGGATCGGCAAATCCCAGCAGATAAGCGATTTCCAGCAGGGTCATGCTCGGTTGCGCCAGATACTGTTCGGCCAGTTCGCGGCGGGTGTCATCGAGCAACTGCTGAAAACTGGTGCCCTCCTCCTGCAAGCGGCGCTGCAAGGTCCGTTGCGACAGGTGCAGGGTCTGCGCCACGGTGTCGCGCTTCGGTTCGCCTTGCGGCAACAACCGACACAACACCTGCCGCGCCTTGTGGGTCACACGGCTTTCGGAAAAGCGCGCCAGATATTCCCCGGCAAACCGGTCGTGCAGCAGCGCCATCGCTTCATTGGCCGTCGGTAGCGGCGCTTCCATATCCGCGCGCTCGAAGATCAGCGCGTCATACGGTGCGTTGAACACCAGGGGCGCGTGAAAGGCTTGTTTATACGGCTCCAGATCGGCGG
>NZ_QAIU01000587.1:3411-8984 GCF_003061205.1 Pseudomonas sp. HMWF006 | reverse complement strand
GGCCCAGCGCGCAGGCCAGCGAGGCTTCGGCGCTTTGTCGGGTCGGCGGCAGATGATCGCCGTGCACGGTCAGAATCAGCGCATAACCTTCATCGAGCAGGCGAAAACTCAGGTCGGCGCTTTCGGCAATGATCCGTTGATAACGCACCAAACGTTGAAAGCCTTCGGCCAGCGTGTTGCTCGACATCAACGCGTAGCCGGCGACGTGAAACGACGCCGGCCGCACCACTTTGCCCATGTTCAGGCCGATCGCCGGGTTACCGGACAACTCGACCGCCCTTTGCCACAGGCGGGTCATGGAATCTTGCGGGAAACGTGCATCCGGATCATCCAGAGCCGCGTAATCGAGCCCCAGCTGCTTGAACAGAGCCCGGCAATCCAGGCCGTCCATCTCCAATGCTTTGACAATCCCCATCGCCCAGCTTGCAGAAGTCGTTCGTTCGCTCATGGCGTTTTTCTTTTACATGATGGCCCGCATGCTACGGCCCGATTTGCGAAGGATACTAAAGTGGCGCCGATTGTCACTGGCCCACCCCCATGATCACTCTAGACTCAAATAGGCTACCCGCAGAACAACTCGTCGCCAGAACAATAACCACAGAGAACGCGGTCGTGGAAAACATAAAGCATTTCAACAGCTTCGCTGAGTTCTATCCGTATTACCTCAGCGAGCACAGCAACAGCACCTGTCGGCGCCTGCATTTCATCGGCACGACACTGGTGATCCTTATTCTGGCCCTGACTCTCGCCAAAGGCGCCTGGCTGCTATTGTTGGCCTTGCCGCTGGCCGGCTACAGCTTCGCCTGGATCGGGCATTTCTTTTTCGAGAAAAACCGCCCGGCGACGTTTCAGCATCCGCTGTACAGCCTGCTCGGCGACTTCGTCATGTACCGCGACATGATTCTGGGTCGCGTGGCGTTCTGAACAACCCGACGAGGATGGCCGATGAGCGCCAACGCCCGTTTCACCCACATGAAAGACGGCACCCAGGAAGACTGGGCAATCATTGCGGCGGACTTCAGTGCCTACGCCAGACAATTGCCGGCGCGGATCATGACCCACCTGAAATTGCTCGAAGGGGATTTCGGCGGCTTCCCGGTGGACCGCCTGACCCACTCGCTGCAAACCGCAACCCGAGCCTTGCGCGACGGGCGCGATGAGGAATATGTGGTGTGCGCGCTGCTGCACGACATTGGCGACACCTTGGGCTCCTACAACCACCCGGACATTGCCGCAGCGATCCTCAAGCCGTTCGTCAGTGCCGAGAACCTGTGGATGGTCGAGAAGCACGGCATCTTTCAGGGCTACTATTTCTTCCATCACCTGGGCATGGATCGGCATCTGCGCGAGCAGTTCAAAGAGCACCCGCAGTTCCAGGCGACCGCCGAGTTTTGTGCCAAGTACGATGCGGCGGCGTTTGATGCAGCCTATGACACCCTGCCGCTGAGTTTCTTCGAGCCGATGGTGGAAAGGCTGTTTGCGCAGCCGAAGAACTCGATTTACAAAGCCGCAATGGAAGAACACACCACCACCGCTTGATGTTGTTTGTACTGGCCTCATCGCTGGCAAGCCAGCTCCCACAAGATTGTGTGCCGTTCACAAAACCTGTGGGAGCTGGCTTGCCAACGATGAGGCCCTCTAAACCATCCGAGACTCAGGCCAGTTCGGCGACTTTAGCCGCCTTGAGCTGCGCTTCGCGTGCCTGGGCATCCGCCAGGCGATACAACTCGATCGTGCCGTCCCAATGCTCGATCAACGCCGTGCACGATTCCACCCAGTCGCCGCAATTGAGGTAATCGACCTCGCCAACCTTGCGGATCTCGGCATGGTGAATGTGCCCGCAGACCACACCATGAAGCTCGCGCTTCACGCATTCATGGGCGATGGCTTCTTCGAAGTCGCTGATGAAGCTCACCGCGGTTTTTACCTTGTGCTTGAGATACGCCGACAACGACCAGTACCCGTAGCCATACCGCGCACGCCAGTGATTGAGCCAGCGGTTGAGGGTCAGGGTGAATTCGTAGGCCGAATCGCCGAGGAAGGCCAGCCAGCGATGATAGCGGGTGATCACATCGAACTGATCGCCGTGAATCACCAGCAAATGCCGCCCGTCTGCCGTGACATGCACCGCCTCGTCGACCAACTGGATATTGCCCAGAATCAGCTTCGAATAGCGGCGCAGGAATTCGTCGTGGTTGCCGGTGACGTAAATCACTTCGGTGCCGCGCTTGCTCATGGTCAGCAAGCGGCGGATCACGTTGGTGTGCGCTTGTGGCCAATACATGCCGCCACGCAGTTTCCAACCGTCGATGATGTCCCCGACCAGGTAGATCTTGTCGGCGTGATAGCCCTTGAGAAACGTCGACAAGTGTTCCGCCTGGCAATCCCGCGTGCCCAGGTGCACGTCGGAAATCCACAAGGTGCGCACTCGCTGTTTACGGCTGGGTTTGGCAAGCTCGGCGCTGGTCATGGGCAACCCTCTACGATGTTTTCGCCAGAGTGCGCCCGTCCGGTTAATCGACCATGACAGGCGCGAGTCAGTCCTGTGACAACGCATCCGGCGCGGGCCGGTGTAGACTGGCGATCACTTCGGAGACGAACTGCGATGCGACCGATCCTCACCCTGCGCGACTACACCCATGATCTGATCGTCCACAGCCACGAGCACGCTCAACTGGTGTTCGGGTTATCGGGCGCGCTGGATTTCGAGGTCGAGGGCCAGGGCAGTCAGGTGCGCCAGCAGAGTTTCGTGGTCGTCCCGTCCGGCGCCCATCATGCCTGCGGCAGCCCTGATGGCAGTCGCTGCCTGGTGCTCGACATCCCTGAGGGGCCGTGGGTAACGGAGTCATTGGGCGAGCATGCCGAGGCCAGTCGCCGCCTGCTCGACAATCCGGCGCGCCGGACACTGGATACCGGGCAAAGCCAATTGGTCAGCTGGCTGGCCAGCAGCCCCATCAGTGATCCGCTGATCGCTCGCCAGGGTGCCGTGTTGCTGCTGGCCAGCCTCAATCATGCCAGGCCGGCCGAACTCGCCGCGCGCCGCCTGCCCTACGCAGCGCTGGACGCGCACATCGAGCAATACGCCGCCTATCCACTGCAAGTCGCCGACCTGGCGCGCATCGCCGGCCTGTCCAGCGCGCGCCTGCATGCGCGGTTCATGGCCGAATGCGGACAGACGCCGATGGACTACATTCGCAGCCGGCGCCTGCATCTGGCGGTGCGACTGTTACGCGACACTGCACTGCCGATCGGCGAAGTAGGCAGCCGCGTAGGCTATACCTCGCAAAGTGCTTTTTCAGCCGCAGTCCTGCGTGAGTTCGGTTCATCACCCGGCCAGCTTCGGCGCGAGTCCTGCAACAAAAGACGCTAGTCTGCCGACAGACTTATCAGCCTGCATACGATTCAATGTGCAGGCGCCGCCGAAGGCTGCGCCTACCGTTGAATATGTGCCTGAATTAAGGATTGCGATGACCCCGCGTACCGCCCTTGGCGCCCTGCATATTGGCGCCCTGATGTTCGGCCTGACCGGTGTGTTCGGCAAACTCGCTGCGGCATCACCTGCCGTGATCGTGTTCGGCCGTGCCGCGTTCGCCGTGCTCGCCCTGGCTTTTTTTGCCCGTTTTGCCAGCCAGAACGGCTGGCAAAAACTCCAGGCTGTGGACTGGCGACGCCTCGCCCTCAGCGGTGTGTTGCTGGCCGGGCATTGGGTGAGCTTTTTCGTTTCGGTAAAAATCGCCGGAGTGGCGATTGCGACGCTGGGCTTTGCCAGTTTCCCGGCGTTCACGGTGATTCTCGAAGGGCTGATCTTCCGCGAACGCATCCGCGCCAACGAGATCGTGCTGGTGGTGCTGGTCACGGTCGGTCTGGTGCTGGTGACGCCGGCGTTCGATCTGGCCAGTGGCGCGACCACCGGCCTGCTTTGGGCGGTGCTGTCCGGCCTGTTGTTTTCCCTGCTGTCACTGACCAATCGTGCCAGCTCCGGGCGCATCCCGGCGGTGCAGGCGGCGCTGTGTCAGAACGTCGTGGTCGCCGTGTGCCTGCTGCCGGTCGCGGCGCCGCAACTCAGCGAAGTGCGCGCACTGGACTGGCTGTGGATCGGCCTGCTCGGGGTGTTCTGCACCGGGGTGGCCCACAGCCTGTTCGTGGCCAGTCTGGCGGTGATCAAGGCGCGCACGGCAGCGGTGGTGTTTGCGATGGAGCCGGTTTACGGCATCACCGTCGCCTGGCTGCTGTTTGATGAGAACCCGACACTGCGGATGTTGCTCGGTGGTGCGCTGATCATCGTCGCGATCGTCGTGTCGGCGCGGATGTCAGGCCATGCGGACAAGAAAACCGTCGCCGCCGAGGCCGCGTCTCACTGAGTGCGGTCGTTGTGGCCGAGGTCGCGGTCAGGGTCGATCTGATCGCGCACCCGTTGCTTCAACACTTTGGCTTCGGGAAAGCCACCGTCGGCCTTGCGCTCCCAGATCTGCACGCCAGCGCAGGTGATGTGAAACACCCCGCCGGTGCCCGGCACCAACGAGACTTTGCCGAGGTCGTCGGCAAAGGTGCTGAGCAACTCCTGGGCCAGCCATGCGGCGCGCAACAGCCATTGGCATTGCGTGCAATAGGTGATGACAACTTCTGCTTTTGCGGCGGTCATGTTCGCTGAAACTCCTGAGACAGAGGGCGCCGCTATAATAGCCGGCTTTACAGTTTGCCCCGAGACTCACAATGCGCCGTCTGCTGCTCTGCCTGCTGCTTGGTTTCCTGCCCTTGTTCGTTCACGCCAGCGCCCCTGCCAACGAAGCTACGCGGCCAAAAGTCGGCCTGGTGCTGTCCGGTGGCGCTGCGCGTGGCCTGGCGCACATCGGCGTGCTCAAGGCGCTGGAAGAGCAAGGTATCAAGATCGACGCGATTGCCGGCACCAGCATGGGCGCGGTGGTCGGCGGCCTTTATGCCTCGGGCTACAAGATCGACGAGCTGGAAAAACTCGCCCTGAACATCGACTGGCAACAGGCGCTGTCCGACGCCCCGCCCCGGGAAGACGTGCCGTTTCGGCGCAAGCAGGATGACCGCGACTTTCTGGTGAAACAGAAACTGAGCTTTCGCGACGACGGCAGCCTCGGCCTGCCGCTGGGGGTGATTCAGGGGCAGAACCTCGCACTGTTGCTGGAGAGCCTGCTGGCGCATACCAGCGATACACGGGATTTCGACAAGCTGCCGATCCCGTTCCGCGCCGTGGCCACCGACATCGCCAATGGCGAAAAAGTGGTGTTCCGCAAGGGTCACCTGCCCCAGGTGATTCGCGCCAGCATGTCGATCCCGGCGGTGTTCGCCCCGGTGGAACTCGATGGCCGGTTGCTGGTGGACGGCGGCATGACCGACAACATCCCCCTCGACGTGGCGCGGGAAATGGGGGTCGACGTCGCCATCGTCGTCGATATCGGAACGCCCCTGCGCAACAGCAAGCAGCTGACCACCGTGGTCGACGTACTGAACCAGTCGATCACCCTGATGACCCGGCGCAACTCCGAAGAGCAACTCGCGGCCCTGAAACCGTCGGATGTCCTTATCCAGCCGGCGCTGGCGGC
>NZ_QAIU01000587.1:0-3401 GCF_003061205.1 Pseudomonas sp. HMWF006 | reverse complement strand
ACGCCGGTTACCGCGCGACGCGAATTCTCGACGCCCGCCTCGCCGTACTCAAATCCGCCGAATCCCAGGATGCCGAACTCAACGCTGCCCGCTCGCCGGGCCAGCGCACACCGATCATCACCGCGATCAAGGTCGAGAACAATTCGAAAGTCGATGACGATGTCATTCGTTACTACATCCGCCAGCACATCGGCGAACCGCTGGACCTGGGGCGCCTGCACTCGGACATGGGCACCCTGTATGGCCTCGACTACTTCGAGCAGGTGCAATACCGCGTCGTGCACAAGGGGCAGGATCACACCTTGGTCATCAGTGCTCGTGGCAAGCGCAGCGGCACCGATTACCTGCGGGTCGGCCTCAACCTGTCGGACGATATGCGTGGCGACAGCGCTTTCAACCTCGGTGCCAGTTACCGGGTCAACGGCATCAATCGGCTCGGCGCGGAATGGCTGACCCGCGCGCAAATTGGCGATAAACAGGAGCTGTACAGCGAGTTCTACCAGCCGCTGGACGTCGGCTCGCGCTACTTCATCGCCCCGTCGGTGGTGTTCGAAGCGCAGAACGTCGATGCCGTGCTCGATAACGATCCGATCGCGCAGTACCGCGTCGAACGCTATGGCATGGCGCTGAATGTCGGCCGGCAGATCGGCAACAACGGTGAAGTGCGCTTTGGCGTCGGCGAGGCGTGGGGCAAGGCTGACGTGCGCATTGGCGATCAGGACCTGCCCAGCGAGCATTTCAACGAAGGCTTCTATTCACTGAAGTACTCCTACGACTCGCTGGACAACGTCTACTACCCGCACGAAGGCAAGGACATCAGTCTGACACTGCTGCAATTCGAACCGAGCCTGGGGTCAGACACACGCTACCGGCAATGGGAATTCAAACTCGATAAAGCCATGAGCCGCGGGCCGGACACGCTGATACTCGGCGGGCGTTACGGGCGCACACTCGACGACACCAACGTGGTCACTTCCAGCTTCCTGCTCGGCGGTGCGCGGCAGTTGTCGGGCTTCCGTGAGGATGCGATTTCGGGACAGAACGTCAGTCTGTTGCGGGCGGTGTATTACCGCCGCCTGACCCCTCGCGCCTACCTGCCGCTGGACTTCCCGCTGGACTTCCCGCTGTACGCCGGTGCTTCGCTGGAGCGTGGCCGGGCATGGAACAACGACAATGAATTCGACAGTGGCTACATCAACGCCGCCAGTGTGTTTATCGGGTTCGATACACCATTGGGGCCGTTGAATTTCAGTTACGGGCTGAATGATGCCAACGAGCAGGCGGTGTACCTGAATCTCGGCCAGACCTTCTGATCAATCAGGTCTGACAGGCCGTGTTCGCGAGCGAGCCCGCTCCCATAGTTGGAATGCTTTTCAACGGTGGGAGCGGGCTCGCTCGCGAAAGCAATCATCCAGCGCCCCTGAAAATACCGGTGACTCAACAATCAACGAATCCCCGCCAACAAGGTTCGAGCAGTTTGCCTGAGGGGTTCGTCGCCCTCCTTGAGCAATTCATTGAGCAACGCAATCGCACTGTCGATGTCTCCGTCATCAATACAGGTTTGTGCCTGCTCGAGCTTGCCGGCGCCTGCCTCGCCCTCCTCCTCCGGCATCTGCAGCTCCAGCGTTTCCAGGGGCAGCGACGGCGGCGGATCAGCAAACTCGTTGAGAAAGTCATCGTCCAGCGGCTGAGCTTCGGGCTCGGGGATCCATTCCAGCTCCGCTTCTTCGCTGGCCGCCGGAAGCTCAAAGTCCTGCGGCAGCACTTGCAGACGGCTACCCTGCGGTGCTTCGTCCAGCGTTGATCGCGGCGGCGCCGCACGGCTGTCCTCCAGATCCCAACTGGCGGCCGTCGACAACTCATCCAGCTTCAGCTCGAAATGATCTTCGGGCGCTGCCGGCTCAGGCTCAGCGACAACCACCGGCGCGACACTGGCAGCCACCGGCGCAACAGCCGCCAATGGCGCAGCACTCGACAGTTTCGGATGACGCTCGCGCACCGCCTGCAGCTGCGCGGCCTCTACACCGAGTTCACGCAGGTGCTGTTCCTGTTGCTCATACGCTGCACTATCACCCTGACGCCCGAGCACTTCCAGCAGTTGCAGGCCGAGGTCGATGCGTTGCGGTTCTTTGTGCAAAGCCTCGCGCAGCAGGCCAACCGCTTCACCCAGCCGTCCGTACGCCAGATAAATCCCCACCGCTTCCAGCACATCGCCCGCCGCGGGTTCTTCGCGATGCTCGGCTGTAGCGTGGGGCCTGACGGGATGACTGTCGGCCACTTCCTCGATTTGCGTGTCGTTGCCGGACGGCCACAATGGCAGCGCTGTTTCATCCTGTTTTGACTGACGACAACGGCGAATCACTACGCCGGCAATCAGTCCGCCAAGCAACAGCAACAAACCACCCAGCCACCAGCCATTCGGGGAGTCGTCAGCCGCGGCGACCGGCGCAGCCACCTGGGCCGGCGTCGGCGTGACCACCGCAGGCGGTGGCGTTTTTTGCAGTTCGGTCAGTCGGGTCTGCAGTTCACCCAACTGCTTCTTGCCATCGGCGATGAGCGCCTGCTGTTCCTGCAGTTTTGCGTTCAACTCATCGACGGTTTTTTGCAACTGCTGGTTGTGCAGGGTGCTGGCGGCCAGCTGTTCGGCAAGCGCATCGCTGGCCGCTGCGGCGGGCGGTGGCGGCACCGGCGCCACTGCGCGTTTGCCCTGGGCTGCCTGAGTCGGCGCGGTGGTCGGTTCGACCGTGGGGAATTCAGAGGATTGCGGGCGCGGATCCGGCTCATCGGTGGCCGGTACGATACCGGGCGAGCCCGGCGGGTCGATCAACACGGTGTACTCGCGCAGCAGGCGCCCATTGGGCTGATTGAGCTGCACCAGAAAATTCAGAAAAGGTTCGTTGACCGGTTTACTCGAGGTCACCCGGACCAGTTGGCGACTGCCGTGCAGAATCGGCGTGAATTTGAGGTCGTTGAGGAAGAACACCCGCTCGACCCCGGCGCGACCGAACTCATCCGCCGTCGCCAGGCTGATCGACAGATCGCTCTGGGTGAGCGCGCCGACATCCACCAGCGCGATGTCGGCCTTGAGCGGCTGATTGAGGGCTGAATGAACCGTGATGTCACCCAGCCCAAGGGCCACCGACGCGGTCGAATAGCTGAATACACCAGCGACCAGCAACCTTTTGGCGCCACCGCGCAGTACCACGTGCCAACTTGCGAGCATGAGCATCCCTTAAATAAGCAAAACCGGTTTCTATGCGTTCGCACATCCGGTACGAACACGATATTGCCCAGCAGTTCTTATAGTCTGCTCAGCGCGATCCCTCAAAAAACCGGCACGCGGTTATGCCTCAAGACTTTTCCAGATTGCCCAGAATGTGCCCGTGAACGCGCATGCACAC
>NZ_QAIU01000586.1:16213-16815 GCF_003061205.1 Pseudomonas sp. HMWF006 | reverse complement strand
GCCTGATCCCCCCCACAAAACCCGGCAGAATCTTGCGTTCGATAATCGCCCAGAACCCGCTTTCCCCGATTGAAACCCGCCCTTCGCGCCCCGCACCATTCGCTCCACAAAACCAATAACAACAGGTTCGATACCATGCTCCCGCGCCCTGCTCCGTCCGGCTGATCGCTCGCCGCTTCATCCCCAAAAGTGCAACTTCGTAACTGCCCCGAGAACGGCGGCAACGGATTTCGTTCGACCCCAAAAAATAACAAGAGACCCTGCGATGACCCATCCCATTGCGCCGTATGCAATTCCCGGCCTGATCGCCCTGACACTGGCTGGCGCGGCCCTGCCAGTAGCGGCCGAAGAAGCCGGTTTCATCGAAGGGGCAAAGGTCAACCTCAACCTGCGCAACTTCTACATCAACCGCAACTTCACCAACCCGACCAAGGCCCAGGGCAAGGCTGAAGAATGGACGCAGAGCTTCATCCTCGACGCCAAATCCGGCTTCACCCAAGGCACCGTCGGCTTCGGCATGGACGTACTCGGTTTGTACTCGGTGAAGCTCGATGGCGGTAAAGGCACCGGCGGCACGCAGCTGCTGCCGCTGGATCACGACG
>NZ_QAIU01000586.1:7678-16172 GCF_003061205.1 Pseudomonas sp. HMWF006 | reverse complement strand
ACCCTCTACGGCGGGCAGTTCCGCGCCAACAGTCCGCGCGACGACAGCAGCATGAGCGACATGTCGATGACCGGCAAAGCGGCGTTCACCTCCGATCGCTTCAACTTCCAGGGTGGTGAATACGTTTTCAACGACAAACGCACGCAGATCGGCCTGTGGAACGCCGAGCTCAAGGACATCTACAGCCAGCAATACGTCAACCTGATTCACAGCCAGCCACTCGGCGACTGGACGCTGGGGGCCAACCTCGGGTTCTTCTATGGCAAGGATGACGGCAGCGCCCGCGCCGGTGACCTCGATAACAAAACCTGGTCCGGAATGTTCTCGGCCCGCTACGGCGGCAACACCTTTTACCTCGGCCTGCAGAAACTCACCGGCGACAGCGCCTGGATGCGCGTCAACGGTACCAGTGGCGGCACCCTGGCCAACGACAGCTACAACGCCAGCTACGACAACGCGCAAGAACGCTCCTGGCAATTGCGCCATGACTACAACTTCGCCGCCATGGGCATTCCCGGCCTGACGCTGATGAACCGCTATATCAGCGGCGACAACGTACACACCGGAACCATCACCGACGGCAAGGAATGGGGTCGCGAATCGGAACTCGGTTACACCGTGCAAAGCGGCACGCTCAAGGACCTGAACGTGCGGTGGCGCAACTCGACCATGCGTCGCGATTTCAGCAACAACGAGTTCGACGAGAATCGCCTGATCGTCAGCTATCCGATCAGCCTGCTCTAACCCCTTGCAGGAGTAAACCTGCGCGCGAAGGCGGCATACCAGCCAACACTGTTGGTGACTGATCTACCGCCCTTGCGAGCAGGCTCACTCCTACAGGGTCGGTGCCATCCGTCAGGATCTGTGGCACATCGCGAGGCCTCGGATAAAGTAAGAAAAACCTGAAGGACTCAGGCGCCACACTCACCCCGCTTCCGCTACCCATAGTTGTTGGTCCTCAAGATTTGGCCAGATTGTCATCGGAAGACACTGCTGATCATCGGAGGACCACCTCATGATCACCCGTTTCTACACCGTGCCCGACTGGGACGCCAAGGCGTACCAGCAGTTTTCCAGCCACCGGCAACGCCCGGTCAACGAATTGCTCGACCGTGTCGAACTGGACGACCCCAAATGCATTTACGACCTCGGTTGCGGCACCGGCATTGCGACGCAACTGCTGGCCGAACGCTGGCCGCGTGCGCAGTTGCATGGCGTCGACAGTTCCGCACAGATGCTCGAAGAGGCGCGTTGCCTGCCAATCAGCGCACTGTGGAAACAATGTGACCTGCTCGACTGGCAACCTGAACAACCCGCCGACCTGCTGCTCGCGGCGGCGGTGTTGCACTTCATCGGTGACCACGAACAGTTGCTGCCCCGTTTGCTGGGCCATCTCAGCCCCGGCGGCTGTCTGGCGGCACATATGCCGGACTGGCGCGATGCGTTGTGGTATCGCCTGATGCTCGACACGCTTGAGGACTCAGGCCCAGGCCACACGCCCTTGGGCACTGCGCAATTGCGCCAGCGCATGGCCGCGCGACCGTTGCTGTCGCTGGAAGATTACTACCGCTTGCTGGCGCCACTGACCACGTCGCTGGATATCTGGGAAACCGAACAACTGCAGGTGGTGGACGGCAAGTCGCCGATTTATGACTGGGTAAAGGTGTCGGCGCTGCGGTCGGTGATGCAGGCGCTGAACTCAGAAGAACAGGCGCGGTTTATCTACCACTTCATGATGCGCGTGCATGCGCATTATCCGCAGGAGAAAAACGGCAATACGCTGTTTCCGTTCAAGCGGATTTTCATTGTGGCCAGGGTTTAATTCATCAAGGCACCTACCGCTATCGCTGGCAAGCCAGCTCCGACAGCGATGTTCAGTGAACACCATTTTTGTGTACACCCGAAAACCTGTGAGAGCCGGCTTGCCAGCGATGGCGCCGTTATTCCCGGGATTCGACGCCTAGCTCATCCCAAACCGATTCGGCCAGATGGAACGTCGCATTGGCCGCCGGAATCCCGCAATAAATCGCACTCTGCATGATCACTTCCTTGATCTCGCTACGGCTCACGCCGTTATTGGCCGCCGCCCGCAGGTGCAGTTTCAGTTCGCCCTCGCGGTTCATGCCGATCAGCATGGCGATGGTGATCAGGCTGCGGGTATGTCGCGGCAACCCGGGACGTGTCCAGATATCGCCCCAGGCGTGGCGGGTGATCATTTCCTGAAACTCCGAGTTGAACTCGGTCAGGGTGGTGAGGCTGCGATCGACATGCGCATCGCCCAGCACCGCACGGCGAACCTGCATGCCCTCGTCGTAACGTTGTTTCTCGTCCACAAACACTTCCTCACTGAGCCTGCAAAAACGCCAGCACGCGATCACTGAAATCCGCACCGGCCTGCACGTTGGACAAATGCGCCGCATAGAACTCGGCGTACTCGGCGCCGCGCACATGTGCCTGAATGAAATGCCCGCCGGACGGCGGTGTCACCGCATCTTCGGTGCCGGCAATCACCAGCAGCGGCAGGTTGATCGAGGCCAACTGTTCACGGAAGTCGGCATCGCGCACCGCCGCGCAGTTGGCTGCGTAACCTTCAGGCGAGGTGGCCGCGAGCATGTCGGTGATTTTCTTCGCCGCGGCCGGATCGGCCGCCGAAAAGTCCGGGGTGAACCAGCGCGCAATCGACGCATCACGCAGGGCGACCATCGCTGCCGGGCCATCACGCAGCACAGTTTCGATGCGCGGGTTCCACACCGACGGGTCGCCGATCTTCGCCGCGGTGTTGCACACGATCAATTTGTGCAGACGATGCCCGGCGTTGATCCCCAGCCACTGGCCGATCAAACCACCCATCGACAGCCCGCAGAAATGCGCACGCTCGATGTGCAATGCATCGAGCAGACCCAGCACGTCGCGGCCCAGTTGTTCGATGCTGTAAGGCCCCGCTGTCACCAGCGACTGGCCGTGGCCACGCGTATCGAAACGCAGCACGCGAAAGTGTTCGGTGAACGCCGGCATCTGCGCGTCCCACATGTGCAGGTCGGTGCCCAGTGAGTTGGACAGCACCAGCACCGGCGCCTCGGCCGGCCCCTCCAGTTGATAGTGCAGTTCGCCATCGGCGAGTTGAACGAAAGCCACAGCCCTCTCCTTCAGACAGTCAAAGCGTTGTGTTCGGCCACCGCACGCTCGACCCAGACCTGCGCCTGGCCGAGGTAATGGGCGGGATTCAAAAGATCATCGAGTTCGGCGTGGCTCAACTCGGCAGTCACCTTGGGTTCGTCACCCAATACCGCACGCAAATGCCGTTGTTCGGCCACTGCCCGCTTGCAGCATTGTTCGAGCAAGTGGTGCGCGGTGTCGCGACCGACCCGTTGCGCGAGCACGATGCTCACCGCTTCGGCCAGCACCAACCCTTGGGTCAATTCGAGGTTGCGCGCCATGCGCGCGGCGTCGACTTCCAGGCCAGCGGCGAGCAATTGCGCTTGTTGCAATGCACCGGACACCAGGCAGCAGATCTCCGGCAAGGTTTCCCACTCGGCATGCCAGAGACCGAGGCTGCGCTCGTGCTCCTGAGGCATGGCGCTGAACAGCGTCGAGACTAGCCCCGGCACCCGGGTCGCCGCGCCGATCAACACCGCCGCGCCCACCGGATTGCGCTTGTGCGGCATGGTTGAAGAACCGCCCTTGCCCGGCGCCGACGGCTCGAACACTTCCGCCGCTTCGGTCTGCATCAACAGACTGATGTCGCGGCCGAACTTGCCAAGGCTGCCGGCGATCAAGCCGAGTACCGCACCGAACTCGACGATGCGATCACGCTGGGTGTGCCACGGTTGCTCGGGCAGCGTCAGGTGCAGTTCTTCGGCCAGGGCTTGTGCGATGGGCAACGCTTGCTCGCCGAGCGCCGCGAGCGTCCCCGATGCACCGCCGAATTGCAGCACCAGCAAGCGCGGCTTGAGTTCACGCAGACGCTGACGGCTGCGAGTCACCGCCCCGAGCCAGCCGGCGATCTTCATGCCGAGGGTCACCGGTGTCGCGTGTTGCAACCAGGTACGGCCGGCCAGTGGCGTGGTGGCGTAACGCTGTGCCTGGGTCGCGAGCGCATCCGCCAGTTGCGCCAGATCGCTTTCGATCAACTCCAGCGCCTGACGCACTTGCAGCACCAGCCCCGAATCCATCACGTCCTGACTGGTGGCACCCAGGTGCACATAGCGTTCTGCTGCAGCGTCGGTGGCAGCGATCTGCTTGCCCAACGCCTTGACCAGCGGAATCGCCGAATTCCCTGCCGTGGCGATGGCCTCACCCAGTGCTGCGAAGTCATACAGACCGGCGTTACAGGCAGCGCCAATCGGGGCAACGGCGGACGCCGGAATCACCCCGACCCGTGCTTCGGCCCGCGCCAGTGCAGCTTCGAAGTCGAGCATCGCCTGCACGCGGCCCTGATCGCAGAACACCTCACGCATATCGCGGGCAGTGAAGTAGGCATCGAACAATTGATTGCCCGGTCGCTGAGTCATAAAAATCCTTGCCGGCGCGGGCCGTGGCGGCCCGCGCCCATCGGGTTAAAGATCGTGGTGCAGATACGCGGCCTGTTTCGGCAAGCGCAGGCTGAACAAAAACGCCACTGCCATCATCACCGTGACGTACCAGTAGAACGCGTTTTCCATGCCCCCGGCTTTCAGGCTCAGGGCGACGTATTCCGCCGAGCCGCCGAAAATCGCGTTGGCCACGGCGTAGGCCAGGCCGACGCCAAGGGCGCGCACTTGCGGCGGGAACATTTCGGCTTTCACCAGGCCGCTGATCGAGGTGTAGAAACTGACGATCGCCAGCGCCACGGTGATCAGCACAAACGCCAGAATCGGGCTGCTGACGCTTTTCAGGCTCAACAGAATCGGCACCGTGAACAGGGTACCGAGCGCGCCGAACCAGAGCATCGAATTACGTCGACCGATCTTGTCAGCAAGCATGCCGAACAGCGGCTGCATGCACATATACAGGAACAGCGCGCCGGTCATGATGTAGCTGGCGGTCTTGGCATGCATACCGGCGGTATTCACCAGATACTTCTGCATGTAGGTGGTGAAGGTGTAGAAAATCAGCGAGCCACCGGCGGTGTAACCGAGCACGGTGATGAACGCGGCTTTGTGATCGCGCAACAGTGCGCGGATACTGCCGGCGTCCTCGTTCTCGCGCATTTCCTTGCTGCTGGTTTCTTTCAGGGAGCGACGCAGGAACAACGAAATCACCGCCGCCACCGCACCGACCACAAACGGAATCCGCCAGCCGTAGGCACGCAGTTCGTCTTCGCTGAGGAACTGCTGCAGGATCACCACCAGCGACACCGCCAGCAGTTGCCCGCCGATCAGGGTCACGTACTGGAACGAGGCGAAGAAGCCGCGCTGGCCTTTGAGCGCGACTTCACTCATGTAGGTCGCGGTGGTGCCGTACTCCCCGCCCACCGACAAACCTTGCAGCAGACGGGCAAACAGCAACAGCAGCGGCGCCCAGACACCGATGCTGGAATAGGTCGGCAAACAGGCGATGAGCAACGAGCCGAAGCACATCATCAGCACCGAGATCATCATCGAAGTCTTGCGGCCCTTCTTGTCCGCCAGCCGACCGAAAATCCAGCCCCCAATCGGGCGCATCAGGAACCCGGCGGCGAACACCCCGGCCGTGTTGACCAGTTGCACCGTGGGATTGTCGGAGGGGAAAAACGCCGGGGCGAAATAGATCGCACAGAAGGCATAGACATAGAAGTCGAACCATTCGACGAGGTTGCCGGACGAGGCACCGACAATCGCGAAGATGCGCTTGCTGCGCTCCTCGCCAGTGTAATCAGCGGTGGTAGTTGTCATTGTTTTTTACTCTGAAGGGACAGGTGAGAGTCTAGACACACTTTGCAACAGTCCCGTTCCACAGATACATCCAACACAGTTCCCTTGCAGGAGTGAACTATGTGGCGAGGGGATTTATCCCCGATGGGCTGCGAAGCAGCCCCAAAACGGATAATCACGAAGCAACAGACCTGGTGCATTTACCGGTTTTGCGAGCGCTGCGCACTCGGTCGGGGATAAATCCCCTCACCACAAACTCACTCCCTTGGAATGGGATTTCGATCAGTAATCGAAGAACACCGTCTCCGCCTCAGTGCCCTGCAAAATCACATTCCACTGATAAACCCCCGCCGCATCCGGCTTGGCCAGCAACGTCGCGCGACGCTCGGCCGGTACACACTCCAGCAGCGGATCAGCAACGTTCGCCGGCTCGCCTTCAAAGTAGATCCGTGTCAGCAAATGCTTCACCAGGCCACGGGCAAACACCAGCACCACCAGATGCGGTGCCTGGGTCGAGCCCTTCAGGCCTTCGACCGTGCCCGGTTTGATCGTGGTGAAACGGAAACGCCCCTCGGCGTCCACCGGCACCCGGCCGAACCCTTCGAAATGCGGGTCCAGCGGTTTGTCCTGCTCGTCTTCCGGGTGCGCGTACTTGCCGGCGGCGTTGGCCTGCCAGACTTCAAGCATGGCGTCATTGACGACATCGCCATTGCCATCAATCACTTGCCCGGTGATCGCCACGCGCTCGCCGAGGGTTTGTTCAACCGCGAGGTTCTCGCGGTTCAGCCAGGTCAGGCCGATGTGGTAGTACGGCCCGACGGTGTGGGACGTGGTCGCAGTCAGCGTCATCTTATTTCTCCATCGGCGTGGCTTCACGGCCGCGCAACACGATGTCCCAGCGGTAACCGAGGGCGTAGGACGGAATGGTTTTTTCCAGATCGAAAGCGGCGATCAGACGTTCCTTGGCAGAAGTGTCCGGCACGCAGTTGTAGATCGGGTCGTAGGCCAGCAGCGGATCACCGGGGAAGTACATTTGCGTCACCAGACGGGTGAGGATGCTCGGCCCGAACAGCGAGAAGTGGATGTGCGCCGGGCGCCACGCATTGTGGTGGTTGCCCCACGGATAGGCGCCGGGCTTGATGGTCTGGAACTGATACCAACCGTCGGCATCGGTCACGGTGCGGCCGGTGCCGGTAAAATTCGGGTCCAGCGGCGCGTCGTGCAGATCGCGCTTGTGGTTGTAGCGGCCGGCTGCGTTGGCCTGCCAGATTTCCACCAGAATCCCCGGCACCGGCAAGCCGTTTTCGTCGAGCACGCGGCCGTGAATGATGATGCGCTCGCCCAACGGTTCGCCGTCGTGCTGGGCGGTCAGGTCGTTGTCCTTGTCAGCGACGCGTTCGGCGCCGATGGTCGGACCGGTGATCTCCGACAACGAATGCGGCAGAAACACCAACGGCTTGGACGGCGAGCGCAGGTTGGTGGATTGATACGTCGGGTGCAGGTACTCGGGCTGGGTGCCTTCCTGCGGACGACGGTAGCCAGGCTTGTCAGTCATTTCGCTTTCCTCTGTTCTTATCAGTCGACGCGCTGCGTCAGACGCGTTCGATGGCCAGGGCCAGACCCTGGCCGACACCGACGCACATGGTCGCCAGACCTTTCCGGCCGCCGGTCTTTTCAAGTTGATGCAGCGCGGTCAGCACCAGGCGCGCACCGCTCATGCCCAACGGGTGACCGAGGGCAATCGCACCACCGTTCGGGTTGACCTGCGCCGCATCGTCGGCCAGGCCCAACTCACGCAGCACCGCCAGGCCCTGGCTGGCGAAGGCTTCATTGAGTTCGATCACATCGAAATCGCTGACTGCCACGCCGAGACGTTCGGTCAATTTGCGCACCGCTGGCACCGGGCCGATGCCCATCACCCGTGGCGCGACGCCGGCACTGGCCATGCCGAGCACTTTGGCGCGGGCGGTCAGGCCGTGTTTCTTCACCGCTTCAGCCGACGCGAGAATCAGCGCCGCAGCACCGTCGTTGACGCCGGAGGCGTTGCCGGCGGTGACGGTTTTGTCCGGGCCGTTGACCGGTTTCAATTTGCTCAGCGCTTCAATGGTGGTCTCAGCGCGCGGATGTTCGTCCTGGCTGACCACGGTTTCGCCCTTCTTGTGGGCGATGCGGACTTCGACGATTTCCTCGGCGAAGTAGCCGGCAGCCTGCGCGGCGGCGGTGCGTTGCTGACTGCGCAAAGCAAAAGCGTCCTGATCGGCGCGCGAGACTTTATAGTCATCGGCCACGTTGTCGGCGGTCTGCGGCATCGCGTCGACGCCGTACTGGGCCTTCATCAACGGGTTGATAAAGCGCCAGCCGATGGTGGTGTCTTCCAGTTTCATGTTGCGCGAAAACGCCGCGTCAGCCTTGCCCATCACGAATGGCGCCCGGGACATCGACTCGACGCCACCGGCAATCGCCAGCTCCATCTCGCCACTGGCAATCGCGCGGAACGCGGTGCCGATCGCGTCCATGCCCGATGCACAGAGACGGTTGAGGGTCACGCCCGGCACGGTTTCCGGCAGGCCGGCCAGCAGCAGCGCCATGCGCGCGACGTTGCGGTTGTCTTCGCCGGCCTGGTTGGCGCTACCGAGGAACACTTCGTCGATGGCGTTCCAGTC
>NZ_QAIU01000586.1:0-7668 GCF_003061205.1 Pseudomonas sp. HMWF006 | reverse complement strand
GCGCTCCATCAGCGCCTTGATCGGCACGGCGGCCAGATCGTCGGCGCGCACGCCGGCCAGACCACCGCCGAAACGGCCGATGGGGGTACGAATCGCATCGCAGATATACACGTCACGCATCATGCTTCTCCCGGTGCCTGGCCGTGGGCGGCGGCGGTGCGTGCTTCGAGATCGCGCAGCGCAGTCAGTTCGACGTCGGTCGGCTCGGCGGTAATGGCGACATGGTCGGCAAAACGAATCGCCCATCCGGTGGCCGCGACCACTTGCTCGCGGGTCACACCGGGGTGCAGCGCGGTGACCACGAACTCATGAGTGCCCGCTTCCGGCTCCATGATGCACAGGTCGGTGATGATCCCGACCGGGCCGGCACCCGGCAGGCCCAGACGCTTGCGCGAATCGCCGCCCTCGCCATGACCGACCGAGGTGATGAAGTCGAGCTTGTCGACGAACGAACGCGCCGACTGCTTGAGGATGATCAGCACGCTTTTCGCCGAACCGGCGATTTCCGGCGCGCCACCGGCACCCGGCAGACGCACTTTCGGCGCATGGTAATCACCGACCACGGTGGTGTTGATGTTGCCGAAACGGTCGACCTGCGCTGCGCCCAGGAATCCGACGTCGATGCGCCCGCCCTGCAGCCAGTAGCGAAAAATCTCACCGGTCGGGACCACGGTGTCGGCGGTTTCCGCCAGCTCGCCATCACCGATCGACAGCGGCAACACGCTCGGCTTGGCGCCAATCGGGCCCGACTCGTAGATCAGTACCACGTCCGGCGACGAGGTCAGGCGCGCAAGGTTCGCGGCTTTCGACGGCAGGCCGATACCGACGAAGCACACCGAGCCGTTTTTCAGGCGACGGGCTGCGGCGACGGTCATCATTTCATTGGTGGTGTACGTCATTACTTGGCCTCCGAAGCAGCGGCCAACTTGGCCTGGAACTCGCTGAAGTCAGCGCAGCCATGGATGTATTCGTTGATCCACGCGGTAAACGTCGCCCGGTCACGGGCGATCGGATCCCACGCCTGATAGAAACGGTTGTCGCGTTCGGTGTAACCGTGGGCGTAGGACGGGTGCGCGCCACCGGGTACGTGGCAGACCGCGCTCAAGGCCCAGGTCGGCAGCACGCAGGCGTTCATCGGGGCGTTGAGGTTGTCGACGATTTCCTCGACGGTGACGATGCAGCGCTTGGCCGCCAGTGCGGCTTCTTTCTGCACACCGAGAATGCCCCACAGCAGCACGTTGCCCTGGCGGTCGGCTTTCTGCGCGTGGATCACGGTCACGTCGGGGCGCACCGACGGCACCGCCGCCAGCACTTCACCGGTGAACGGGCAGGTGACCGATTTGATCAGCGGGTTGACCTTCGGCAGGTCGGAACCGGCGTAAGCCCGCAACACGGCGAATGGCAGGCCGGAAGCGCCGGCAACATAGGCATTGGCCAGGTCGGCGTGGCTGTGTTCCTCGATTTCCAAAGCGTGTGGCCATTGCTTCTCGACCGCATCGCGCAGACGGTGCAGCGAACCGACGCCCGGGTTGCCGCCCCAGGAGAAAATCAGCTTGCGGGCACAACCGGCACCGATCAGTTGGTCGTAGATCAGGTCAGGCGTCATCCGCACCAGGGTCAGGTCTTTCTTGCCCTGCCGAATGATTTCATGACCCGCTGCCGTAGGGATCAGGTGAGTGAAGCCTTCGAGCGCGACGGTATCGCCGTCGTTGACGAATTGCTTCACCGCGTCGTGCAGCGAAAGGATCTCAGCCATGGAGCGGGCTCCCGTTTTTGTAATGAATCGCCAGTGATAAAAAGGCGCGAGGTTCAGCGCCGGAGTCACTGCAGATTAAGCCGCTGAAAATCGCCAAACAATCCGATAATCGACTGAGCGTTCGTTTATCGAACGGATTGTTATCACCCTAACAATCAAAACCAAAGGCATCGCGAGCAGGCTCACTCCTACCGGGGAAATGCATTCTCAAATGTCGGAGTGAGCCTGCTCGCGATGCGGCCATCACATTCACCGACGATGCTGAAAGTGAAACTCAGGTCGCATCCGCATGACTGACCATGCCTTTGATCACCACCGCCGTCGTCGCCAACGCTGCCGGAATCACCAGCGCCGTCAACACCTGTTCGAAGTTCCAGCCCAGGCCCAACAGCGTCGCGCCCATCCACGCTCCGAGAATCGCGCCGAAGCGACCAATCCCCAGCATCCAGGAAACACCGGTCGCCCGGCCCTGAGTCGGATAAAACCGCGCCGCCAGCGACGGCATCGCCGATTGCGCACCGTTCACGCACATCCCCGCCACCAGCACCAAGGTCGCAAGCAAGGTAATGTTGCCCAGGCTCTGCCCCACCGCATAGGCAAACACCCCGGCCAACAGATAGAACGTGCCGATGACCTTGTGCGGATTGAAGCGGTCCATCGCCCAGCCCACCGCGACCGCGCTCAGCACACCGCCGAACTGGAACAGCGCACCGATGAACGCGGCCTGCTCCATGCTCGCGCCGCTGTCACGCATCAGCGTCGGCAACCAGCTGGTCAGCAGGTACACGATCACCAGCCCCATGAAATAGGTCAGCCACAACAACAAAGTGCCGGTGCTGTAGGTGCCGGAGAAGATCACCGCGAACACATTGCGCGCCTTCACAGTTTTCTGTTCCGGCACACTGAAACTCGACGCCTGGGCAACGGTGACCGGGTCGATCGGTGCCAAGGTCTTGCGCACCTTGTCGGTGCCGCGGTTACGCACCACCAGGTACCGCGCCGATTCCGGCAGCCAGACCAGCAATACCACCGCGAGGATCAACGGCAGAATCCCGCCAATCAGCAGCAGGCTGTGCCAGCCGAACGCCGGAATCAATTTGGCGGAAATGAAACCGCCGCCGGCCATGCCGAGGTTGAAGCCGCAGAACATGCTGGTCACCAGCAGCGACTTCTTGCGCTCCGGGGTGTATTCCGACAGCAGCGTAGTGGCGTTGGGCATGCCGGCGCCCAGACCGAGGCCGGTGAGAAAGCGCAGCACCAGCAGTTGTTCGACATTGGTGCTGTACGCTGACGCCAGGCTGAAGGCACCAAACAACACCACTGCGCCGACCAGAACGACTTTGCGCCCGAAGCGGTCAGCCAGGGGGCCGGAACCCAGTGCACCGAAAACCATGCCGATCAACGCGGCGCTCATCACCGGGCCGAGGCTGGCGCGGTCGATGCCCCAGTCCTGAGACAGCGCCGGGGCAATGAAGCCCATCGCGGCGGTATCAAGGCCATCGAGGAACACAATCAGGAAACACAGGATCACCACCCGCCACTGATAGCGCGAGATCGGTTGGGCATTGATGAAGGTCTGCACGTCGAGGCAGTTACCCACAGCGGACTGAGGCTGGTTCATTATTTTTATTCCACGCAAAAAACGCAGTCGAACGGCGGCCGGCCAGAGAGCGGCACGGTCACAAGAATAGAAGGTGTGGATCAGGCGTTGCGTTGAAACCGGCAACACGGGGAGCGGCGGCGACAGTCGGGGAACGTGCGCATGGGGAGTTGCCTCTTGTCATTATTATGGGAGTCGGCAGTCCGGCGAGCTCATTCACATCAGCGCCGGATGACGCTGCCGCGACATTAATGATCCGAGGGTTTTAGCGTCAATTCGATAAACGCAACACTGTGCGTTTATCGAACAGCTTCCTCAGGCAAACAGTTGCGCACTGAGGTCGCGGCTGGCGCTGAGCAGGCCCGGCAGGAAGCGTTGCTCCAGCTCGGTACGGCTGACACGGCCAGCGTGGGTGCTGACGTTGAGCGCAGCGACCACTTGCCCCGAAGCGTCGTAGACCGGCACGGCAATCGAGCGCAGGCCTTGTTCCAGCTCCTGATCGACAATGCACCAGCCCTGCTGCCGCACTTCTTGCAGACACTCGAGCAAGGCTTCCGGGGTGTGAAGCGTGCGACTGGTCTTGGCCACGAGTTCGGCATGATCGAGGTATTCACCGAGGGATGTGTCGTCCAGCGCCGCCAGCAGAATCCGCCCCATCGACGTGCAATACGCCGGCAGGCGCCCACCCACCGACAGGTCCACCGAAATCAGCCGTTGCGTGGTCGCCGAGCGGGCGATGTAGAGAATGTCGTCCCCTTCGAGCGTGGCCATGTTGCAGGCTTCGTGCAATTGCTCGCTCATGCGGTCGAGGTACGGCTGGGCCGAAACCGCCAACGGGGTCGAAGACAGATAGGCGTGACCGAGGGTCAGCACTTTGGGCAGCAGCGAATAGGTACGGCCGTCGGTGGTGGCGTAGCCGAGCTTGATCAGGGTGTGCAGGCAACGACGCACGGCAGCGCGGGGAATTTCCGTGCGGTGGCTAATCTGGGCGATGGTCAGGTGCCGCTTGCGCTCCTGAAATGCCTGCACCACCGCCAGGCCCCGGGCCAGCGAGGTCATGAAGTCCGGATCGCCGGTCAGGGCCTGAATGCGCTTGGCCGGCGAGGCAACGATCGGCGGCGCCACGGAGGTAAAGGAGTTGCGCATTTGATCGTTCATGTCGGGTCCTTGTTTTTGTGCTCGGCTCAGCGGCTATACAAACGACTTGGCAACCGATGCACAAGCGTCGAACTGCCAACATTGGGCGATTATCGAACCGTCGACCGATAATCGCAATCGGCCTGCACTGCCTCGCTCGGTGCTTTTTTGCTCAGGCCTCAACTTCGCCAGCGCACTGAACAGCGCTTTAGTTGTTCGACTAAATGACGCCAAAAACAGGTCGCCAGGCCAATAACGTATTTTCCAGACGTTAACTAGCAATAAAGTTGCGAGCAACAAAACGATCACACATCCAGAACCGTTTTTAACTTGGCAAAGATAGTCATTCCCGAATCGACCGCTATAATGCACCTCAGTGGCACCGCGTTTTTAATCACCGGGGTCGCCACTGGCTGATGCGATGTCCATCGCCGACGCCCCGGCCTGCGCCTGACACCAATGCCTCATGCAACGCCAGCGCTCGCTGAAACAGGAAACTGATGCTGCGTCAGTTTTAATCTGGTGCCGTAGCCGCCTGTAACATGGAAGTCCTTGACCCGCCCTGCTCTTATATCAATGTCCGTTCAGGCGTTGAGCACTCGACAGGACCGATCAAGCGACTCGTTGCAGTGTGTTCACCAGACATTCAACTCAACTCAAACAGGTAGCACTGTGACGAAAGACGAACTGCGCGCGGAACTTGAGCGCCAGGAACAACGTTACAAGGAAGTTTACGGCGGGGAAGTCACCACCTACGCCGCTCAACCCGAGCCGGAACGCAAGGCATGGCGCAAACGCCCTACCGTTCAGGATCAGGTCTTCAAGCAGGAAATCGAAAAGATCGAAAAGGAACTCAAAGCCGAAGAGCCATGAGCCACGGGTTTTGACGATTTCGAAGGTCAACGTGCGCACCGGTTACCAGCGCGGTGTATCGACGATGCCTTGCGCGCCCGCTACCCGCGGGCAGCGGCTCTCTTTCAGTCAGACCGACTGAAGGAAGCTTCCTACACGTTTCAGAGATATTTCAGACAAGCGTTTGATGCTTTGTCACGCCTGGAAAAACCCCTTCCAGGCAAAGCTTTTAGCAACAAAATCAATGACTTGAAAAACCCTGCGCCGCGCTTGGTTTTAACCTGCTGCAACAAATTAAATCGAAGAACATTGTTACCAATGAGCAGGTAGGGGATCGATTCCCAGTCTTTTCTGGCATAATCGCGCCCCCTTACGACCGGGTCAGAAAACCTTCATGATCGATTTATTCAGCGGACTGGATGCTTGGGTGCTTGTGAGCCTCTTGCTCGCCCTGACGTTTGTCCTCGCCTTCGAGTTCATCAATGGATTTCATGACACCGCTAACGCGGTAGCCACTGTTATCTACACCAAAGCCATGCCGCCTCACTTGGCGGTGTTCTTCTCCGGTGTGTTCAATTTCCTCGGCGTGCTGCTGGGCGGCGTTGGCGTGGCGTATGCCATTGTCCACCTGCTGCCGGTAGAGCTGCTGATCAATGTGAACACCGGCCATGGCCTGGCAATGGTGTTCTCGTTGCTCGCCGCGGCAATCGCCTGGAACCTGGGCACCTGGTACTTCGGTATCCCGGCCTCCAGCTCGCACACCCTGATCGGTTCGATCCTCGGTGTCGGCCTGGCCAACGCCCTGATCAACGACATTCCGCTGGCTGACGGCGTGAACTGGCAGAAAGCGATCGACATCGGTGCCTCGCTGGTGTTCTCGCCGATGGCCGGTTTCCTTGTCGCGGCGCTGGTGCTGATTGGCCTCAAATGGTGGCGCCCACTGTCGAAGATGCACAAGACGCCGGAACAGCGCCGCAAGATCGACGACAAGAAACACCCGCCATTCTGGAATCGTCTGGTGCTGGTGATGTCGGCGATGGCCATGAGTTTCGTGCACGGCTCCAACGACGGTCAGAAAGGCATCGGCCTGATCATGCTGGTGCTGATCGGTATCGTGCCGGCGCAGTTCGTGCTCGACCTGAACAGCACCACTTACCAGATCGAACGCACCCGCGACGCGACCCTGCACCTGAGCCAGTTCTACCAGCGCAACTCCGCCACCCTCGGTGAGTTCCTGGCCCTGGGCAAAAGCGTGGAAGGCGACCTGCCGGAGAAATTCCGCTGCAACCCGCAGCAGACCGAACCGACCATTTCCGCCCTGCTGCACACCCTCAAAGGTGTAGCGGACTACCACTCGCTGCCGGCCGAAAGCCGCATCGAAGTGCGTCGCTACCTGCTGTGCCTGGACGACACCGCGAAGAAAGTCGCCAAGCTGCCAGGCCTTGAAGCCCGCGAAAAGGCTGACCTCGACAAGTTGCGCAAAGACCTGACCACCACCACCGAATACGCCCCGTTCTGGGTAATTCTGGCGGTCGCGCTGGCCCTGGGTCTGGGCACCATGATCGGCTGGAAACGCGTGGTACTGACCATCGGCGAGAAAATCGGCAAGCAAGGCATGACCTATGCCCAGGGCATGTCGGCGCAGATCACCGCCGCGAGCATGATCGGCCTGGCCAACATCTTCAGCCTGCCGGTATCCACCACCCACGTTCTGTCCTCGGGCGTGGCGGGCACCATGGTCGCCAACAAAAGCGGCCTGCAGGGTGGCACTGTTCGTACCATCCTGCTGGCTTGGGTCCTGACCCTGCCGGCGACGGTGGCGCTGTCGGCTGGTTTGTTCTGGCTGGCGTCGAAGGCGTTGGGTAGTTGATAGGCTGCTTCAAGCTTTGATGAAAAGACGCGATTCTTGAGGATCGCGTCTTTTTTTTGGGTCTGGTTTTGTGAGCATATCCGTGGCTGTGGGTGTTGCTGCTGGCGGTTTCGCGCTTACAGCGAGTCACTTTTTCCAAACGCCGGAATGCCGGCCCAGCGAAAAAATAACCCAAAAGGCGTTGCCCCGGCGTACGGCACTTTGCTGAGGCTCAGTGTTCCCTCGCTACGGTGTCCATCAGGGGGCATCGCCTACGGCTTGCTTCGCTGCACCTCCTCTCGATGTATGCGGCTGCGCCGCATGGCGCTGCGCGCCTCCCCCCTGATGAACACCTCCGCTCGGCCTGCCGATGGGGCAAAAGATCAAAAGCCAGATCAAAAGCCCCTCACCCTAGCCCTCTCCCTGTATGTACCGGACACATGGTGGACAGGTGTTCGGAGACATGGTGGACAC